>NZ_JBEYZU010000002.1:0-269237 GCF_040646235.1 Streptomyces sp. NPDC046261
TCCTCGGCCGTCGTGAAGATCTCCGACCGCTTGGTCGGGATCGTGGTGTTGCGCTCGATCAGCTTGGTCATGATGCCGCCCTTGGTCTCGATACCGAGGGACAGCGGGGTCACGTCGAGGAGCAGGACGTCCTTGACCTCACCCTTGAGGACACCGGCCTGGAGCGAGGCGCCGATGGCGACGACCTCGTCCGGGTTCACACCCTTGTTGGCCTCCTTGCCGCCGGTCAGCTCCTTGACGAGCTCGGCGACGGCGGGCATACGGGTGGAACCGCCGACCAGGACCACGTGGTCGATCTCGGACAGGCTGATGCCCGCGTCCTTGATGACGTTGTGGAACGGGGTCTTGCAGCGCTCGAGCAGGTCCGCGGTCAGCTGCTGGAACTGGGCGCGGGTGAGCTTCTCGTCCAGGTGCAGCGGGCCCTCGGCGGACGCCGTGATGTAGGGCAGGTTGATCGAGGTCTCGGTGGACGAGGACAGCTCGATCTTCGCCTTCTCGGCGGCCTCGCGCAGACGCTGCAGCGCCATCTTGTCCTTGGACAGGTCGACGCCGTGGCCGTTGGCGAACTGCTTGACCAGGTAGTCGACGACGCGCTGGTCCCAGTCGTCACCACCGAGGTGGTTGTCACCGTTGGTGGCCTTCACCTCGACGACGCCGTCGCCGATCTCGAGCAGCGAGACGTCGAAGGTGCCGCCACCGAGGTCGAAGACGAGAATGGTCTGGTCGTCCTTGTCGAGGCCGTAGGCGAGGGCGGCCGCAGTAGGCTCGTTGACGATGCGCAGGACGTTCAGACCCGCGATCTCACCGGCCTCCTTGGTGGCCTGGCGCTCGGAGTCGTTGAAGTACGCCGGGACGGTGATGACCGCGTCGACGACCTTCTCGCCCAGGTAGGCCTCGGCATCCCGCTTGAGCTTCTGCAGGATGAAGGCGCTCATCTGCTGCGGGTTGAAGTCCTTGCCATCGATGTTGATCTTCCAGTCAGTGCCCATGTGGCGCTTGACCGAGCGGATCGTCCGATCGACGTTGGTGACGGCCTGCCGCTTGGCGACCTCGCCGACCAGAACCTCGCCGTTCTTCGCGAAGGCGACGACGGACGGCGTGGTCCTGGCGCCCTCGGCGTTGGTGATGACGGTGGGCTCACCGCCCTCGAGAACACTGACGACGGAGTTCGTCGTACCCAGGTCGATGCCGACCGCACGTGCCATGTCGATTCCTCCAGCTGACTTGAGTGGAACAGACTCAAGAGTGCAGCACGACCGCAAACCTGTCAACGGACCTGAGTCGGGCCCGCTCAACTTTTATGTCAGTCTTACAGTCAGTCGCCGGCGAAAAGCGGAGCGCAAGCTTCCGACGGCACCCCAGCATCCCGCACGGAGCGTCCGTAAGGGTTGCCTTCGCGACACAGATCACCGGCGATGCCGCTATATCGCGCGCGGGAGAGTGAGTAGTCTCGTACGGACTGGATAAGTTACCGCCTAGTAATCCCGCTCTCGCAGGTTCGAGGAGCCCACCCATGCAACTCGCCGCGATCATCGTGTCGCTGGTCCTAATCGCGGTCGGCGTCGCGCTGTTCGGCCGTGCCATCCTGCAGATCTACCGCTTCGTACGGCTAGGCCAGCCCGTACCCGCCGGTTCCCGCACGGACGACCCCGCGCAGCGCACCCTCACCGTCGCCAAGGAGTTCCTCGGCCACACGAGGATGAACCGCTGGGGCGTCGTCGGTGTGGCGCACTGGTTCGTCGCGGTGGGCTTCTTCTCGCTGCTGCTGACGATCGTCAACGCCATCGGCCAGCTGTTCCAGTCCGACTGGATCCTGCCGGTCATCGGCGACTGGGCCCCGTACAACGTCTTCGTCGAGTTCCTCGGCACGATGACCGCGCTCGGCATCCTGACCCTCATCGTCGTCCGGCAGCTGAACCGGCCGGGCAAGCCGGGCCGCAAGTCCCGCTTCGCCGGCTCCAACACCGGCCAGGCGTACTTCGTCGAGTCCGTCATCCTCATCGTCGGCATCTGCATCTTCATGCTGCACGCGCTCGAAGGCGCCCAGCACCACGTGGACAGCTACGAGGCCTCGTTCTTCATCTCGTACCCGGTCGTCTCGTGGCTGCAGGGGATGGACCTCTCCACGCTCCAGAACCTCACCTACTTCTTCGCGGGCCTGAAGATCGCGACGTCGTTCATCTGGATGATCACGGTCTCGCTGAAGACGGACATGGGCGTGGCCTGGCACCGCTTCCTGGCCTTCCCGAACATCTGGTTCAAGCGTGAGGCGAGCGGCGACGTCGCCCTCGGCGCGCTGCCGCCGATGACGAGCGGCGGCAAGCCGATCGACTTCGAGGACCCGGGCGAGGACGACGTCTTCGGCGTCTCCAAGGTTGAGGAGTTCTCCTGGAAGGGCATCCTCGACTTCTCCACCTGCACCGAGTGCGGCCGCTGCCAGTCGCAGTGCCCCGCCTGGAACACCGGCAAGCCGCTGTCGCCGAAGCTGCTCATCATGGCGCTGCGCGACCACGCACACGCCAAGGCGCCGTACCTGCTCGCCGGCGGCGGCAAGGATGCCGAGGGCGCGGAGAAGGCGACCGCGGAACAGCTGAAGGACGTCCCGGCGGCGGCGCTGGCCGAGGCCGAACGCCCGCTGATCGGCACGCTCGAGGAGAACGGCGTCATCGACCCGGACGTGCTGTGGTCCTGCACCACGTGCGGCGCCTGCGTCGAGCAGTGCCCGGTCGACATCGAGCACGTCGACCACATCGTCGACATGCGCCGCTACCAGGTGATGATCGAGAGCTCCTTCCCGTCCGAGGCGGGCACGATGCTCAAGAACCTGGAGAAGAAGGGCAACCCCTGGGGCCTGGCCAAGAAGCAGCGCCTGGCGTGGACCAAGGAGGTCGACTTCGAGGTCCCGGTCGTCGGCAAGGACATCGAGGACCTCACCGAGGTCGACTACCTCTACTGGGTCGGCTGCGCCGGCGCCCTGGAGGACCGCGCCAAGAAGACGACGAAGGCGTTCGCCGAGCTGCTCCACATGGCGGGCGTGAAGTTCGCCATCATGGGCGGCGACGAGGCGTGCACCGGTGACTCGGCCCGCCGCCTGGGCAACGAGTTCCTCTTCCAGCAGCTCGGTCAGCAGAACGTCGAGATGCTGAACATGGCGTTCGGCGAGGACGCGGAGGAGGGCGTCAAGGTCGAGAAGGCGAAGAAGAAGATCGTCGCGACCTGCCCGCACTGCTTCAACACCATCGCCAACGAGTACCCGCAGCTGGGCGGCGAGTACGAGGTCATCCACCACACACAGCTGCTGCAGCACCTCATCGACGAGGGCAGGCTGGTCCCCGTCACCCCGGTCGAGGGCCTGATCACCTACCACGACCCCTGCTACCTGGGCCGTCACAACAAGGTCTACACCCCGCCGCGCGAGATCATCGCCAAGGTGCCGGGCCTGCGCAACGAGGAGATGCACCGCCACAAGGAGCGCGGCTTCTGCTGCGGCGCCGGCGGCGCGCGCATGTGGATGGAAGAGCGCATCGGCAAGCGCATCAACAACGAGCGCGTCGACGAGGCGCTGTCCCTCAACCCGGACATCGTCTCCACCGCCTGCCCGTTCTGCCTCGTCATGCTGACCGACTCGGTCAACGGCAAGAAGAACGACGGCAAGGCCAAGGAGTCCATCCAGGTCGTCGACGTGGCCCAGCTGCTGCTGGAGTCCGTCAAGACGCCGGCCGAGCCGGAGGACGACGGCGAGCCGGCGAACGCCCCGACGCCGGACCCGGAGCCGGTGAAGTAGGCGGTCCGTACGAGCGCATACGGCCGGGCCCCGCGACTGTTCGCGGGGCCCGGCCGTTGTCGTGACCCCCAACACACTTGATCTCAAGCGCGCTTGAGGTCCTAGCGTCGTTCCCATGACGACGACACCGCAGACCGCACCCGCCCCCGCCGACCCGAACACCCCCACCGACTTCGCCTCGCTCGCCGCCCAGCCCATCGGCTACTGGAGCTGGGTCGCCCACAAAGCCGTCATCCAGCACATCCGGGGGGCGATGGCGCGGGTCGACATCACGCAGTTCCAGTGGTGGATCCTCAACCAGGCCGACGCCGCCGCCGGCACGGGTCTGACCCGGGAGCAGATCCGCGACAACCTCTGCCCCGTGCTGGACGTCGGCGCGGACACGATCGCCCAGTCGACCGACAGCCTGCTCGCCCGGGGCTGGCTGGCCGCCGACGAGGAGGGCTTCCTGCACCTCACCGACGCCGGCCGGGAGGCCAGGGCCCGCACCAAGGAGGTCGTCACCCGGGTGCGCGGGGAGATCCACGACGGCATCACGGACGAGGAGTACGTGACCGCCCTGCGCGTCCTGCAGCGCATGATCGAGAATGTCGGCGGCGGGCAGCCCGCGCTCCGTTGACCTCACGGGCACCACAAACACCGGGCGACCCTGGGCTTTCCCCTAAGGGATGTCACAGCTCGGCCGCAATGCCGGGCCCGTCCCCCCGGGCGCGGCGCGGGGACCTCGCCGGAGCGGGTACGTTCGAAGGCGTGGCTGGATTCAGGATGGGACGCGGGCGGGACCCGCACGGTGCCGACCCCGCGCGGCAAGGACAGCAGCAGGCTCCGTACGGCGGCCAGGGCGCGCCGGGGCAACCCGGCATGCCCGGCGGCTACGGCGGCGGGCAGCAGCAGTGGCAGCAGCCCGGCGGGTACGACGAGCCGGAGTACTTCGGCGGCGGGCATCCGCCGCAGCCGCCCCAGCCCCAGCCGGGCTACGGGCAGCAGCAGTACGGCGGGCAGGACCCGTACTACGGGCGGACCGCCGACAACCCGGGCCACACGCAGCAGTTCAGCCTCGGCGAGGCCCCGGACGCGTACGGGCAGTACGACGGCGGTGACGGCTCCTACGCCGCCCCGGCGCCTGCCCCGCCCGCCGGGCCCCGGCTGCACTGGAAGGAGCTGCTGAGCGGCATCGTGCTGCGCCCCTCGGCCACCTTCTGGCAGATGCGGGACCACCAGGTGTGGGCGCCGGCGCTGATCGTCACCTTCGTCTACGGCCTGCTCGCCGTCTTCGGCTTCGACAAGGCCCGCGAGGACGTCCTCAACGCCTCGCTCTCCCAGGTCCTGCCGGCCGTGCTGATCACCGGTGTCGTCATGGTGATGGCCGGGCTGATCCTCGGCGCCGTCACCCACACCCTGGCCCGGCAGCTCGGGGGCGACGGCATATGGCAGCCGACGGTCGGGCTGTCGATGCTGATCATGTCGATCTCGGACGCGCCCCGGCTGCTGTTCGCGATGTTCCTGGGCGGCGACAGCCCCCTCGTCCAGGTGCTGGGCTGGGCCACCTGGCTGGCGGGCGGCGCGCTGCTGACCTCGATGGTGGGCAAGTCCCACGACCTGCCCTGGCCCAAGGCGCTCGGCGCCTCGGCGATCCAGCTCGTCGCGCTGCTGTCGCTCATCAAGCTGGGCACGCTCTAGTCACACGGAAGGGCCCGTTTAGATCCTCGATGAGGTCTAAACGGGCCCTTCCGTGTGTGTACGTGCCTCTGGAGAGCTACGCGTCGAGGACCTGGCCCTCACGCCGCACCACCGGCGGCTCGACGGACCAGGGGAAGTTGATCCACTCGTCGGTCTTCTTCCAGACGTACTCGCACTTCACCAGCGAGTGGCTCTTCTCGTAGATGACCGCGCTGCGCACCTCGGCGACGTGGTCGAGGCAGAAGTCGTGGACGAGCTTGAGCGTCTTGCCGGTGTCCGCGACGTCGTCGGCGATGAGCACCTTCTTGTTGGAGAAGTCGATCGCGTTCGGGACGGGGGACAGCATCACCGGCATCTCGAGGGTGGTGCCCACACCGGTGTAGAACTCGACGTTCACCAGGTGGATGTTCTTGCAGTCCAGCGCGTAGGCGAGGCCGCCCGCGACGAAGACGCCACCGCGTGCGATGGACAGGATGATGTCCGGCTCGTAGCCGTCGTCCGCGATGGTCTGCGCCAGCTCACGGATCGCCTGCCCGAAGATCGGGTAGGTCAGGTTCTCGCGGATGTCACTCACTGTTGCTCTTCGCCTTTTGCTCTGCTCAGACCTGGGTGCGGTGGAAATTCTGGAAGGACCGCGAGGGCGTCGGCCCACGCTGGCCCTGGTAGCGGGAGCCGTGCTTCGCGGACCCGTAAGGATGCTCGACGGGGGAGGTCAGCCGGAACATGCACAGCTGGCCGATCTTCATCCCCGGCCACAGCTTGATCGGCAGCGTCGCCATGTTGGACAGCTCCAGCGTCACGTGCCCGGAGAAGCCCGGGTCGATGAAGCCGGCCGTCGAGTGCGTCAGCAGGCCGAGCCGGCCGAGGCTGGACTTGCCCTCCAGCCGCGAGGCGACGTCGTCGGGGAGCGAGATCACTTCGTACGTCGAGGCCAGCACGAACTCGCCCGGGTGCAGGATGAACGCCTCGTCGCCCTCCGGCACCACCTCACGCGTGAGGTCCGCCTGCTCGACCGCGGGGTCGATGTGCGGGTACCGGTGGTTCTCGAACACCCGGAAGTAGCGGTCGAGCCGCACATCGATGCTCGACGGCTGCACCATCGATTCGTCGAACGGGTCGATCCGCACACGGCCGGCATCGATCTCGGCCCGGATGTCCTTGTCTGAGAGAAGCACGCCTCGAGGATACGCAAAGAAGCCGGACAACCTGACAACGCGGGCCCGGGCGAAGATCGACTCCGGCCCGGGCCCGCACCGGGCTCACCGCTTCTCGGTGCCCACCGGCACGGAGTGCCGCAGGCGGGCGCAGCGCGGGCAGCGCAGGAGCCGCCCGGGGCCGATCCGGCCGGGACCGAGGTTCTGCATCGGGAACGAAGCGGTGCTGAACACGTGCCCTTCGGCACAACGAACGACGGTGCGCTCCATCGAGCTCCCTTTCCCCATGGCGGCACTGACTACGTGCCTCCGGCACGACATGAAAGACAAAAGCCACATTAGGGGATGGATCAGGTCGAACTTAACGCGGCACCCCGGCAGCCCCCGGCGTTTGCCGCACCCCCACGGTACGCCCCAACTCCCGCCCCCCACGCCCGCATCCCCAGGGCCGCCACACCCCCCTCACACGACGGAAGGCCACCGCGGCGAGTACACCGGGGGCCTTCGATGGGGTAGAGTGTGCGACGATGCGATGCCCCGATGGGCACCTTCGCGCGGGCGTAGTTTAATGGTAGAACATGAGCTTCCCAAGCTCAGAGCGCGAGTTCGATTCTCGTCGCCCGCTCTTACAAGAACCCTCAGATCAGTGGATCTGGGGGTTTCTCTGTTGTCCCGAGAATGACGTGTCCGATGCCCCGCACTTCTCCCCCGCCCGCCGCCCGTGACTGGTGCCTGGTCGCCGCCGGGTTCCTGCTCGCCTTCGGGCTGACGAGCGTCGTCGCCGTGCAGATCCTGCTGACCGGGCGCATCGATCTTCCCGACGGGGCGGTACGCCACCTCCCCGGCATGAAGGCCGGCTTCCTGGTCGCCGCGGCCGCGCTGCTGATCGCCCACCGCGGGCTGGGGTACCGCGCCCGGGACCTGGGGCTGGCGGCCCGGCCCCGGGAGCGGTTCCCGTACGGCGGCCCGGGCGCCGCGGCGGTGGCCTACCTCGGCATGTGGGTCGGCTTCGAGGTGATGCGGCTCTTCCCCTCCCCCGGATACGCCCCCACCGGCCGCACGGACGCCGGCGAGCAGCTGCTGGGCAACCTCCACAGCGGCCTCGTCGAGGAGACCCTGCTGCTCGCCCTGCCCATGGCGGTGATGACGCGGCTGCGCTGGTCCTGGCAGGCGCAGCTCGCGGTCCTGGTCGCGCTGCGGGTCCCCTTCCACCTCTATTACGGGTGGGGCGCGTTCGCCCTCTGCCTGATCTGGATGGGCGGCTACGTCCTCGTCTACCGGCGCACCCAGCTCGTATGGCCGTTCATGCTGGCCCACTTCGTCTACAACTCCGCCCACGCCGACTATGTGCCGTCCGGGCTGCGGCCCCTGCTCGGCCTCGCCTTCTGGCTGGGCGGAGTCATCACCCTCACCGTCCTGGTCAGGCAGGCCCGCGCCGCCCGTTGATCCGGGACCGGTAGCACCGGCCGCCCCGCGAGGCACCCCTACTACTCTGGGGCCCGCCAGGTGGCGGCGGACGACGAGCGGTGACGGAACGGAGCATGCTGTGACGACGGGGGAAGCGAACGGCGACGAGCTGATAGGCAAGGTGCTCGGCGGGCGCTACCGGGTGACCGCGACGATCGGGCGCGGCGGCATGGGAGTGGTCGCCCGGGCGGTGGACGAACTGCTGAACCGCGAGGTCGCCGTCAAGGTCCTGCGGGCCTTCACCGACGCCTCCCAGCCCGAACTGCTCGATCTGCGGACCCGGATGCAGCGGGAGGCGCAGGCCGCCGCCCGCATCCGGCACAGCGGCGTGGTCACCGTGCACGACGTGACCGAGGAGCAGGGCCTGCCGGTCATCGTCATGGAGCTCGTCGACGGGCCCTCGCTCGACGACGTCCTCGCCGAGCGCGGCACGCTGGAGCCGCACGAGGCCGCGGCGATCGGCGCCCGGCTGATGGACGCGCTCGACGCCGCGCACCGGGCCGGCGTCCTGCACCGGGACGTCAAGCCCGGCAACGTGCTGCTGGAGCAGGGCGGGAGGGTGGTGCTCACCGACTTCGGCATCGCCAGCATGGAGGCCACCGGCGACGAGGCCATGGCCAAGCTGACCCAGAGCGGTCAGCTCGTCGGCTCCCTCGACTATCTCCCGCCGGAGCGTGCGCAGGGCAGGGAGCCCGGCCCCGCCTCCGACATCTGGTCGCTCGGCATGACGCTGTACGCGGCGGTGGAAGGCACGTCGCCGTTCCGCCGCACGTCCGTGTGGTCCACCTTGTCGGCGATCGTCACCGAGCCCCTGCCGGAGCCCCGGCGGGCCGGACCGCTCACGCCGGTGCTGCGGGCGCTGATGGCGAAGGAGCCGGAGAGCCGGCCGACCGCCGAGCAGGCGCGCGAGATGCTGGAGCGGGTGGCCGCGCACCGGGCGCCGGACCCCGCGCCGCCGGCCCCCGCGCCCGGACCGTCCCAGCCCGCCGTCACGCCGCCGCCGGCACCCACGCCGACGCCGGCCGTGGCCCCGGCGCCGCCGCCCGGATTCGGTGCCGCGCCGCCGTTCCACCAGCCGTCCCCGCAGCCTCCGGCCACCCCCTACCCGCCGCACGCCTTCCCGCAGTCCCCGGCGCCGGCCGCCCCTCCCGCTCCCGCTCCCGCCGCCGACCGCGGACGGCGCCGCGGCCGTACCGTCATCGCGGCGGCGGCCGCCGTCGTGGTGCTCGCCGGAGGCGGCCTCGCGTACGCCCTGGTCGGCAAGGACGGCGGTACGAAGAGCGACGAGGCACAGGCCGCGCCGCAAGGGACCGGCTCCCCGACGGCCGGCGGTCAGCCGAGCGCGGCCCCGACGACCCCCGGCACGAGCTCCCCGAGCCCCTCCCCGTCCGCGAGCGCCTCCCAGACGCCGTCCACCGCGCCCTCGCCCTCGGCGGCCTCCCCGACGGCCAAGCCCAGTGCCACGCCGGCCAGGACCAGTTCGGTGCCCACGACGTGCAGCGGCTGGAGCCACCACGACCCGAAGCCGGGCACGTACGGATACCTGACCGGCGACAAGCACATCGTGAACGGGCCCTACAAGGTCTGCGCCTCCGTGGCCCCGGCCAAGTCCGGCGCGAAGCTGTGGTTCCACTGCTCCGTCGAGAACTCCTACGGCCACAAGTGGATTTACGTCCGCGTCGACGGGACGAAGACCGCCGGCTGGATGTCCGCCGACAACATCATCCGCCAGACCGGCCAGCCCGTCCGCTGTTAGCGCGGGGGCCGGCCGGCTCGTCGTCGTCAGGACAGGGCGTCCTCGGGCGTGGTCAGCCAGTACGTGACGCGCAGGGAGTCGTCGACGTGCACGCCGCCGGGCGGGAGGGCCACCCCGGTCATCGCGTCGCGGCCCTGGAAGCCGATCTCGAGGCTCCGTGCGGTGTAGCCCTCGCCGCCGCTGCCGTCGGCCGCGGCCAGGATCACGCCCGCGTAGCCCTTCCCGCCGGGCGGGAGCGAGATGACCGCATGCGGCTTGGTTTCCGCCCTGACCGGCGGGACGGACTGGGCGCCCTCGAACTTCACGATGGGATAGCCCTTCAGGTCGCACGGCTTGGCGCCCGTGTTGGTGACCGTGAGCAGCATGTGGCCGACCGGGCGGGGCACCGGCGCGGCGACGACCTTGGTGGTCCCGGCAGTGCAGGTCCTGCGGCCCTCCGGGGCGTGTGCGCCACCCGCCGGCTTCGCTCCGCCGGGCGCGGCGGGCGCGGCGGACGCGGCGGACGCGGCGGACGCGGCGGACGGCGCGACAGGGGCCGGGGCCGGTTCGTCCCGGGTCTCCTCGGAGGGCACCGAGGCGACGCCTTCCGAGCGCACCCCCTCGGCACGGGAACACCCCGTCAGAGCGAGTGCGGCGACAGCGCAGGTGACGGCGAGCAGACGGGGCCGGCGAACGGTGGCGCGCATGGCGGATCTCTTTTCCTCACGGAGGGTCAGCGGAGTGCCGCTCGACCGGATCCGGGAACGGCGTGCTTTGATGGCGAAAGCTTGTGCGGTGCCCCGTCCCGGGCGCCAGAGTGACCGGCGAATCGGGGACGCCGGAACGATCGCACCGGCTCTGACCTGGGGGAATGACCGTCGCCTGGAACGGGGACGTGGGATGGAGGGGTGGCGTGGGGGCGGGGGATCTCGCTGAGCTGCTGCGGTCGCTGAAGGAGCGGTCGGGGCTGAGTTACGGAGCACTGGCCAAGCGACTGCACGTCAGTACGTCGACGCTGCACCGCTATTGCAACGGGTCGGCCGTGCCCACGGAGTTCGCCCCGGTGGAGCGGTTGGCGCGGCTGTGCAAGGCCACGCCGCAGGAGTTGATGGAGGTCCACCGGCGGTGGATCGTCGCGGACGCGACGCGCGGACGTAAGCCGCAGTCACCGCCGCAGTCACCGCCGGAATCAGAGACGGAAGCAGAGACGCAAGCGGAGCCACTGACTCCGCCGGTGCCTCCCGAGACCACGACCGCCCCGCCCCCGCCCGTCCGGCCACGGCGAGGGCGGCCGCCCCGGAAGGTTCTGATCACCGCCCTCTCCGCCGTCGCCGCGGTCACCGTGCTGGGCGTCGCCGCGCTCAGCACCCCTCTCCTCGGCGGGGACCCCGGCGAGGACGCGACGGGACGGCCCGTGGGCGCCGCCTCGTCCCCCGGAGGAAAGACGCCGACTCCCGGGCAGCGGGGTACGGGCGGCAAGCCGTCCGGCACGCCGTCCTCGCCCGGCCCGCAGAAGAGCGAGAACGGCGACAACAAGGACGCGCAGAAGGCGGAGCAGGACGGGAGCGGGGAGAGGGCGAGCGGCGGGCCCACCGCGTCCGCGACGCCTCCCGCGGACCGGCCGGGCAGCGAGGCGAAGGCCGGCACTCCGCTGACCGCCCACGTTCGCCCGTACGCCTTCGAAGACCCCTGCTCCCAGCGTTATCTCGTCGACCGAGCCCCCCGCGACGTCACCCCGCCTCCTACGGAGCAGGACGCGCCCGGCTGGGTGTCCACGCTCGGCGGCGTCGCGGCCGGCGAGCAGTTCCTCGAGATCACCCTGCAGGGCACCGGCAAGGACACCGTCGTCCTCGAAGGGCTGGACGTCCGGGTGCGGGGCACGAAGGCGCCGCTCGCCTGGAACTCCTACGTCATGGGCGTGGGTTGCGGCGGCGATGTGTCGACGAAGTCCTTCGGCGTCGACCTGGACTCCCCGCGGCCCGTCGTGACCCCCGTGGCCGGGCAGCGCGACTTCCCGTACAAGGTGAGCGAGAGCGACCCCGAGGTCTTCTACGTCAAGGCGGGCGTCAAGCGGCACGACGTGTCGTGGGACCTGGAGCTGCGGTGGTCCAGCGGCGGCCGGCGCGGAGTGCTGCGCCTGGACGACCGGGGCAGGCCCTTCCGCACCAGTGGCGCCGAGGGCAGGCCCGTCTACGCCCAGCCGCTGGGCTCGACACGAGGGTGGGAACCGTTTCCCCCGGCCTGAGGGACGGGCGAACCCCCGGGACGGGCGTCCCGGGGGTTCGCGTCACATCGGATCCGTACGTCAGGCGTCGCGGCGGCGCATCGCCAGGTAGCCCGCGGTCACGGAGAGAGCGGTCCAGGCCACGAGCACGGCCATGCCGGTCCAGGCCGTGAGGACGGTGCCCTCCGGCCGGCCGCTCTGGAGGATGAGCCCGCCGGCCACGTCGGGCAGGAACTGTGCCGCCTTCTGCACACCGGGAATGCTGTTGAGGATGGCCGAAACCATGAAGAACAGCGGTACCAGGATGCCTATGGTGAGCGCGGAGCTGCGCAGGACACTCGCCAGGCCCATGGAGAACACGCAGATCAGGGTCGTGTAGAGGACCCCTCCGGCCAGCGCTCGCAGCACCCCGTCGTCGGAGAGCGAGACGCTCTGCGGGCCGCCCATGGCCATCTGCGTGGCGAAGAAGCTGACGCCCACGACGACGACGGACGTGACCAGGGCCGTCGCGGCACCGGTGAGCAGCTTCGCCCCGTAGAAGACGCCGCGTCGCGGCACCGCCGTCAGCGAGCTGCGGATCGTGCCCGTCGAGTACTCGCTGCTCACGGCCAGCACGCCGAAGACGACGAGCACGACCATGCCGAGCTTCAGTCCGTGGAAGCCGGCGGCGACGGCGTCGAAGTCCGCCTTGTTCTCGGCGCTCATGTCCTTGTACGAGCCCCGCAGGAAGTGACCGGCGAGGTAGGCGAAGGTCACGCTGATCAGGAAGTAGACGGCCAGGCTCCACAGGGTGGAGCGGAGCGTCCGGATCTTGGTCCATTCGAAACGCATGGCCGCGGTGGTGTCCGCCATCGTCAACGCACCTCCTGGCGAGCGCGGTAGTCCACCGAATCGGCGGTGAGCTGCATGAACGCCTCTTCGAGGGAGGCCGTGCGGGGGCTGATCTCGTAGACGGTCACCTGGTTCTTCGCGGCCAGGCCGCCCACCACCTCCAGGGTGGTGCCGACGGCCTCCAGCGCTCCGTCGGGGCCGTCGTCGACCTGGATGCCCTCGGCGGCGAGCAGGTCGCGCATCCGCTCCGGCTCGGGGGTCCGGACCAGGATGTACGAACGGGAGTTGCGGGCGATGAAGTCCTCGACCGAGGTGTCCGCGAGGAGCCGGCCCTGACCGATGACGATCAAGTGCTCGGCGGTCAGCGCCATTTCGCTCATCAGGTGGCTGGAGACGAAGACCGTACGGCCCTCGGCCGCCAGGTTCTTCATCAGTCCCCGGATCCAGAGGATGCCTTCGGGGTCGAGGCCGTTGACCGGCTCGTCGAAGAGCACCACCTGCGGGTCGCCGAGCAGCGCGGCGGCCACGCCGAGGCGCTGCCCCATGCCCAGCGACAGCCCCTTGGCCCGCTTGCCCGCCGCGCTGCTCAGCCCGACGAGGTCCAGGACCTCGTCGACGCGCCGGTCGGGGATGCGGTTGCTGCGCGCCAGGCCCAGCAGGTGGCCGCGGCCCGTACGCCCGCCGTGCAGTGCCTTGGCCTCCAGCAGCGCACCGACCTTGGTCAAGGGGCGCGACAGGTCCTCGTAACGCTTGCCGTCGATGAGGACTTGGCCGGACGTCGGCCGGTCCAGGCCGACCATGGCCCGCATCGTCGTGGACTTCCCGGCGCCGTTCGGCCCGAGGAATCCGGTCACCCGGCCCGGCTCGACACGGAAGGAGAGTCTGTCGACCGCGAGCGTCGTCCCATAGCGTTTGGTCAGTTCCTGTACCTCGATCATGCCTCTCACCTTTGTTTACACCGGCAGCCGCGCACATCAACCTGAGGAATGACATCCTCCGGGCCGGCCGCGAGGCCGCGTGGGGGGACGGCGACCCGCACCGCCGTGAGTACGGCGGTGCGGGTCCAGGGGACCCCGGCCGGCCGGGGGGAAACCAGCCGGGGTGGCTTGAATCGTGCGGTGACAAAGGGAGTTCACCGCAGCGGACGGTCAACTGCGCGCGGGAGAGGGCCGGATGCGGTGCCGGTCAGGGCGCGGCGTTCAGGATGTCCAGGAGGTCCTGGGCGGCGGCGCGCGGGCCGAGGGAGTTGGCGACGCCCGAGGTGTTCAGCACCACCTCGTCCACCCCGATCGCCCGGTACTCGGCCAGCCGCTCGTGGATCTCCGCAGGCGTCCCGTAGAGGAACACGCCCCCGTCGACGAGCTTTCGGGCGTCCTCGGGACCGGCGTCGCCGGCCACCACGATGCCGGCCTTGCGCAGGGCGTCCTGATAGTGGGGCGCCTGGATGTGCATGCCGCACGAGGCGGCGGCCAGAGCGGTGACGTCGCGGCCGGGGCCGGACAGGGCGACGGGCACGATGGCGGTGACCTTCGCCGGCGCGTCCAGCTCGCGCTTCGCGCCCCGGATGGCCGGCATCAGGACATCGCCCACGTAGGAGGCGGAGCCGAGCCAGGTGATGGCCACGTCGGCGACCTCACCGGCCAGGGCCGCCATCTTCTCGCGGAGCACGCCCAGGCCCACGGTCACCGGCATCTGGTGATAGTCGAACAACTTGGCCTCGACGGCGAAGTGCCGGCCCGCGACGTCGACCTCTTCCCGGTTCACCAGGCCGCGCACGATGCGGACGTACTCCCGGCACGCGCCGATCTGGCTGGCGTAGGGCTTGCCCATGACGGCCGCCTGGAACTCCAGTGCCCCCGGGCCGAATCCGGCGACGACGGGCTGCCCCGTCGCGACGGCGACGGAGCGGGCCTCCAGCGCCGCCTGGTACGGGGAGCGCAGCGGCATCAGGGACACGCCGAACCCGGTGGGGATCCTGATGCCGATGCCGGCGAGCCAGTTGGCCACGTGGTGGCTGTCGAGCAGTTGCCCCTGGCCCTGCCACAGCCGTTCGGCGCGGGTCCACTTCACCAGGTTGGCGAACGTCACCACTTGCTCGGGCCGGGTGGGGCCGAGGGGGAGGAGAATCGAGTACTGCACCCCGTGTCTTCCCTTCAATCGCTACGCGAACGCGACCGGGACGGCGTGCTCGCCGGTCCCCGAGCCGTTCAGGACGGAGTGCAGCAGGAGGTCGGTGTCCCCGACGCCGGCCCAGCCGAGCATGTAGCCCACGAGGGCCGTGCGGCCCGCCGAGCCGGTGAAGAAGCCGTTCGCACGGATCGCGGCCAGGACGTTCTCCTGGTGCTCGTGCGCCCGGCGCACCAGGGACGCGTCGCCCAGGGTGCGGCCGGCGCCGATCAGCGACTGGATGACGCCGCTGCTGCCGTGGCAGACCGACAGGTCGACCGGGCGGTCGGCGGCGAGCCGCGTCGCCTTGTCGGCCATGGCCTCCAGCCGCCCGCCGGACAGCCACTCCTGGCGGCCGGCCGAGGCGAGGATCTCCGCCGAGGACAGCAGCAGGCCGGCGGCGCCGTTGCACCATCCGACGGCGGGGGTCTGGTCGTCCGAGGCGAGACGGTCGAGGAGCCAGTCCGCGGACTGCCGCACCAGGGCGTCGTCGCCGAGGACCCGGCCGATGCGCGAGCAGGCCCAGCGCAGTCCCAGTTCGCCGTGTGCCACGTCGAACCACCGGGCGTCCCTGGGCTTCGCCAGATCGGCGAGGACCATGTCGCGCAGCATCGCGAGCCGCTCCTCGCCGCAGCCCGCGGGCGTCGCGCCCGCCTCGATACGGGACAGCAGCGTCATGAGCAGGCCGGCGGGGCCGTTGCCCAGGTCGGTGTCCAGCTCGCCCGCCGCGGAGCGCTCGGCGATCCTGTCGAAGATCTTGTCCATCCACTCCGCGTCCACGCCGGCGGGCCGGGTGAGCAGCAGGGAGGAAGCGCCCGAGATCGCGGACTCGGCGATGCCCAGCAGGCCCTTGTCGTACTCCGCCACCAGCGAGGTCAGGCCGCGGTCCGCGCTGAGGGACCAGGGCCGGATCTCGCTGTCGTGGCGTCCCGCGCGGCCCAGGAAGGCGACGGTGCCGCCCATGTCGTGGAACGAGACGAAGTTGCCCGGGGTGATGGTCGGTGCCTCGCCCATGGGGCCGATGCCGCACACCCAGCCGAGCTCCTGCCCGTCCGGACCGTCGAAGGGCACACCGACGGCGGCGATCTTGCGGGCGATCTCCGGCCACCACGTTCCGGGGCGGGCCGCGGCGAAGGTGTCCTTGAACAGGCTCTGCGAGGACAGGCCCGCCGGGGCCTCCTCGCCGGACAGCTCGCTGAAGCACTCCTCCAGCAGGAAGCGGTGGTAGAGGTCGGGGCGCTCGGAGTTGGAACGCACGCCCGCACGCGCGAAGTCGGCCGGGGTCTTCTTGTACACGCCCGACAGGCTGGTGGTGTGCGTGGCGAGTTCCGTCGAGCCGCTGCGCGAGACGAAGTAGGGGATGTCACCGCGGTGCAGGGAGGCGCGCTCCTGGGCGGCGACGTACTCGATGCCCTCGGGCGAGAGGTAGTCGGGGAAGTGCTTGAGCAGCGTGAAGATCCGCTGCGCTTCCTCGGGGCGGGCCAGGTAGTCCGGGTGCGTGGCCGCGTCGACGAAGCGGTTGTAGACCATCGTCGCCCGCAGGAGGATCCGCACGGGCATGTCCGGGTAGGCGTCGAGGACCTTCAGGACGCCGTCGCCGCGGACGAAGCCGAGCCCGTCGAAGTAGCCCCGCAGGATGTCGGCGTAGTGGTCCGTCGCCGACAGCTGCGTCTCGCCCAGGCGCGGCACGTTGTCCTTGTGCGTGTACGTGATGGCCTCGCGGCCGACGGAGAGGCCGTCCGTGCCGATGTGCTGGATGACCGTCCTGGTGATGTTCGACTTCTGGTCGCCGCCCACGCCCACCCCGGCCATGAGCACGTCGATGGTCGAGGAGCGGTTGATCACCGGGACGAGCATGGTGGAGACCACGGAGAGCTTCGCGTGGTTGATCAGCGTGTGCGGCAGCGTGTCGTTGTCCACGCCGGCGTCGGGCCGCATGACGGTCTCGGTGTCGATCACGCACGGGTGCTCGCCGTGGGCCAGCACGTTCTCGTCGTGGAGGTCGGACGCGCCGATCGAGCCGAGGATGGCGCACAGGGCACCGAAGCGGTAGAAGTACCGGGCCGGCTGGTCCGGCGCGTCCATGGCCATCGGGGTGACGAACTGCTGCCAGCCGTGGGAGCCGATCGTCACGGACAGCGGTATGCAGTCCCGCAGCGAGTACGTCAGATGGGCGTCGGCCGCCGTGTAGAGGTCCTGGACGAAGCTGTCCGAGGTCAGGGCGCGCGGCTTGAACATCATCCGGGCGCCGCCGGCCAGCCGCACCCCGATGACCTGACGGTTGTCGTTGTGCAGGTCCGAGCCGGAGATGAAGATCGTCGAGATGCGGTCGTCGTCCCCCGGCGCGCCCAGCAGGCCGGCGGCCCGCAGGGCCGGCCGGTCCTCGGCGTACGCGGCGAACAACTCGGCGAACGCCTCGAGCGAGTTGCGCAGGATGGACTCGAGCCGCCCCTTGAGCACCGGGTACTTCTCGGCGATCTCCTGGCAGGAGCCGTCCTGCTCCAGGTGCGGCCGGAACTGCCGCAGTGCCCGGTCGCCTTCGATGGTCATGGGCAGGCCGAGGCCCTCCCGGAAGGCGTGGAACTCGCCGATCATCATCCGGAAGGAGTGGGCCTCGACGAGGGAGACGAGCGCTTCCCAGATGTCGAACAGCACCTCCTCGACGCGCTCCGGCTCGGTGACCGCGGTCACGAGGTCACGCAGTGCGGCGTCGACGGCGCTCCTGGGGGCCAGGTGCTGGTAGAAGGGCAGGAAGTCCGGCATGGACACGTTCGGTTCGGTCATACTCACTCGCCTCCAACAAGGACTTCGGCATCGGCGGTCTTCTCGGCGTACAGCTCCCGGTACAGCGTTCCGCCGTTCAGCAGCTCCGCGTGGGTTCCCTGCTCGGCGACCCGGCCGTTGTCCAGCACGTAGATACGGTCCGCCGACTTAATCGTGGCCAGGCGGTGCGCCATGATCACCTGCGTGGCGCCGATCTCCTGGATGAGCTCGGTCACCCGCCGCTCGTTGATGGTGTCCAGCGACGCGGTCGCCTCGTCCATCACGATGATCCGGGGACGCTGCAGGAGGGCACGCGCGATGGCGAGCCGCTGGCGCTGGCCGCCCGAGAAGTTCGCGCCCATCTCCGACACCAGGGTCTTCAGCCCCATGGGCAGGTCCTCGAGGAAGTCGAGGATGCCCACGCTCGCGCAGAACTCCCGCACTTCCTGCTCGGGGATGTCCTGCCCCAGCGTCAGGTTCTCCAGGATCGTGCGGTTGTGCAGGTGCACTTCCTGGGGGATGTAGCCGATCAGCCGGCGCAGCGAATCCTTGTCGTACTCGGCGATGTCGTGCCCGCCGAACCGGACGGATCCGACGGTCGGCTCGTAGAGGCCGCAGATGATGCGCCCCAGGGTGCTCTTGCCCGAACCCGAGGAACCCACCAGCGCGACCTTCGAGCCGGCCGGGATCTCCAGGGAGACGTCGCGCACCACGAAGTCACTGTGCTTGGTGTACTGGAAGCTGACGCCCTCCAGCCGGATCGAGGTCTCCGGAACCTCCGTCAGCGCGCCGCCGGACGTCTCGGAGGGCGTGTTGCCGATGTCGTTCAGCCTGGCCATGTACCGGGACGCCTCGGCGAACTCGGTGTAGGTCTGGAACACCGAGGTCGACAGCGCGAAGTAGGTCGCCGACACCGCCTGGACGCCGATCGCCGCGCCCAGGGATATCTGACCGCGGCTGACGAAGTACAGGCTGGCGAGCAGCAGGATGATCGGGCCGAACATCTGGGTCGTGGTCGTCACGCCCGAGATCCGGCCCTGCTGCAGGCGCATGCGGGACTTCATCGCGTCCAGCGACGAGGCGTACACCTTGTGCCAGCTGTCGAGGAACTCCCGGGCGTAGCCGCCCATCTTGATCGTCGGGATGGAGACGATCGCGTCGAGCTGCGTGGACTGGCTCCGGCTGAGCTGGGCGAGCTCGGCGTCGACGGCTTCCAGCACCCGGACGCGCGTCTTGAGCAGATAGGCCGCGTTCAGCAGGAACAGGCAGATCGCTATGAGGCCCAGCCGCCACTCGATGACGAGCAGGTACACGGTCACGCACGCGAGCGTTCCGACGTCGAGGATGCCCTGCGCCACCCGGGAGGACAGCAGGTCCCTGATGGAGTTCACGGTGTTCAGCCGGAACAGCAGCTCGCCCGGTTGTCGCGTGGTGAAGAACTTGTACGGCAGGGACAGCAGCTTGGTGAAGGTGTGCGTCATCAGGTGTTTGCCGAGGAGCGCCACCAGCGACGACAGCACGAGGACCCTGACGAGGTGCAGCACGAAGTAACCGGCCGCCACACCCGTGATCAGCATGATCATCAGGAACAGGTCGTCCACGCCCTGCCAGCGCGCGTACCGGTCGACCGCCCACTCGGTCAGCATCGGGATGCCGAGCACCGCGCCGTACCCGCTGAGCGAGAGCAGCCCGACCAGCGCCATCCGCTTGCGCGAGCCCTCGGCGAGGAGGGGGGTGCTGCGCCACTCGGCGAACGGCTTCTGCCGCGTCCGCTCGAAGTCGGGGCCGACGTCGGCGGAGATCACGATGCCGCTGAAGCCCTCTTCCAGCTCCGCGCGGCTCAGGCGCCGGCGGCCCACGGCCGGGTCCATGACGACGGCCTTGTCGCCGTCGAACTTCTCCAGGATGACGAAGTGGTAGTCCTCCCAGTACAGGATCGTCGGCGAGGAGAACTTCGCGAGGACGGACACGTCCTTGACGCGGTACAGCTTCGCTTCCATGCCCCGCGTACGCAGGAACCGGGCCAGCTGGCCGGCGCTCAGACCGTCGCGGCCGGCCTCCATGTCGTCACGTGCGGTGGAGAACTCCTCCGCACGTCCGTAGTAACGCAGCAGGGAGACGCAGCAGCACAGGCCGCACTCGGTCTGGGTGACCTGGGTGAGGGTCGGTACGCGGCGCGCCGTGCGACGGCCGGTTGTGGAACTCATGTCACCGACTCTCGACTGCGAGGTTGATCGGGGAGACGCTCATGCCCGGGTCGATGCGGTTGAGCAGGTGCAGGACGATGCCGGAGGTGCCGACCATGGCGCTGTTGGTGTGGGAGTAGCGGCTGCGCATGTCGGCGATCTTCCGCTCGAAGATCTCCGGCGTCAGCCACCGCTGCTCGACCTTGGCGATCTCCTCGCGCAGCGAGGCGTCGCCGGTGGCGGCGGCGATGCCGGCCAGGACGTCGTGGTTGCCCAGGTCGCCGTGGCACCAGGTGAGGTTGCGGCCGAAGCCGATGCCGAGGGTGTTGCGGACCGCCAGGTCACGCATGCGCAGCACGGCCTCGTCGTCGCACAGCGCGCTGTACGCCTGCAGAGCCTGGGCGATGCCGCCGGAGCCGTGGCACCAGCCCGTCGCGAAGTTCCAGGGGGTGGCGGAGTTGGAGAACCAGTTGTCCTCCTTGGGGTCGTAGAACCCCTCCAGCCGCTCCACCAGGCCCGACAGCGTGGTGGCGACGACGTCCTGCTGCTCGGGCGACACCCGGGCGTGCGCGTTGCTCAGCGCGTGGATGAGTCCCGCGACTCCGTGCGCGAACCCGGACTGGTCGAGCACGGGCTGGTGGCCGGTGCCGCTCAGCGCGCCGGTGAGCAGGGAGGTCAGGGCCGCGAGGGAGCTGTCGGCGTCCGGACCGCCGATCGCCGTGACACACGACATCACGCCGGCGACACCGCTGATCACGTCCAGCGGCAGCTCGGCCGGTGACATGTTCCGCACCTGGCCCAGTACCAGCGGGAGCGCGCCCTGCGCGGCGGTGACCCAGGCGTCCTCGTCGAGCAGCCGGCCTGCCGTGGCCAGGGCGAACAGGATGCCCGCCATACCGGTGTAGCCGCCCCAGCCGGCCTCGTGGATGCTGCGCATCTCGTAGCGCTCACCGGCGAGGATGTCCGCGGTGGTGGAGAAGATCTGCGCGGCCAGGTCGCGGTACTCGGCGTTGTCCAGCACCCGCCCGGCCGAGGCCAGGGCCAGCGCGGGGCCGACGCGTCCGGTGTACAGGTCGTATCCCAGCACGCCCGGCGGCCAGGGCCGGTTGGCCTGGGCGGAGGCGAGCGGGCCGATCCAGGTCCGCGGCAGGTGCGCGAACTTGTCGGGCAGCGAGGTCGCGACCAGCTTGTCCGAGAGACGGATGACGAGCTCGCTCAGCGAGTCCCCGGACCCTCCCTCCGACCGCGGGGCCGGCGCGGTGGCGGCCGTGACGTCCTCCTGGCCGCCCGCGGCGCCCAGGTGGTTGTCGGGGAAGCGGGAGGCGAAGGCCGAGTAGAGGAGCATGAGCTGCTCCTCGAGCTCGAACTCGCTCATGTTCGTGGTCTTGGCCACCGCGCGGTCGAGCGGCGACTCGTCGAAGTCCGCGCCCACCGCGACGCCGTCGCCGTCCTCCAGGACCACGCTCGTGCTGGCGACGGTGAAGTAGGGGACGTCCCGGGCCGCGAGCTGCTTCAGCTCGGAGCCGATGAGGTCCTGGGACGAGGTCTTGCTGGCGATCGCGATCCGCTTCAGCAGCGCCACATAGGTCGAGTAGTCGTCCACGGCACCGGGGCCGGAGGTCATCCGCAGCGTCTGCGAGTACAGGGCCGTCGGGTTGTGCACGTAGCGCACACGCACCCCGGAGACCGTCTTGCGCAGCAGCGCGTGCCAGCCGTCCCGGTCGGCCATCACCGCGCGGAAGACCTTCGTGAACCCGGCGGCCATCCGCTCGCCGAGCTGGTGGATCTCCTCCTCGGACAGGGCGTTGACGACCGTCTGCCGCTCCTGCGTGTCCTGCGCCTTGAGCACCACGTGGATGCGGTCGGTGTACGGCTCCTGGAACCGCAGCGACTTGAAGGGCGAGGTGCCACGGCCGGCGTCCCCGAGGAACCCGAGGTCGATGTGGCCGGCGTCCTGGTCCTTGCCGACCATGACCAGCGGCAGGATCCCGATTCCGTAGATCGACTGGCCGATGGTGTCGTAGGCGTTCGCCGGGGCCTCGGGCCGGGCCCCGCGGTGGATCCGCGCGGGGTGGAGGATGGTCTCCAGGTCGATGGGGACCGGGCCGCGGCGGGTCGGGACGATGTTCTCGAAGTGCATGTCCCGCGCGTTCAGCAGGTAGAACACCGCGGCGAGCTCGCCGCTGGCGTACATGAACTCCTCGGACATGTCCGAGACGTCCTCCGCCTGGATGAACTCCACATAGCCGTAGTGGTCCCTCTCGAGGACCTTCGCGGCGACCAGGGACATGTCCAGGCTGCTGTTGAGCTCCTGCACGATGATCCCGTACGCGGCCTCGCAGGACACGTCGCGGGGCTTGTACGCCAGCCGCTTGCCGGAACGGAACTCGAGCACCGAGACGCTGCGGCCGTGGTTGTGCACGTCGCCTTCGGAGAAGCCGCAGGAGACGACCGGGTCGGTCGCCTCGATGCCGAAGGTGGCCTCGATGGCCTCGCGGTCGGCCACCAGCCGGCCGCACAGTTCGACCATGCTCTCCACTTCGTGGCGCAGCACCGTGCGCGTGATGTCGCGCAGAACCGGGAAGGACAGTCCGCTCACGTCCTCGAACGACGTGCGCTTCGACTGCTCGACGAAGTATGTGTACCGCTCGGCCGGGTCGGCGCCCTTCAACTTGCCGTTCTCACGGGCGTGGTTGATGGCGGCCACCAGCGGCCGGGGGTAGACCTCGCGCAACCGGGATTCGGTCCGCTCGAGCAGCTGCGTCACGATGGCCTGGGGCTCGTGGAACAGTTCCTCGAATGGAGCGATGGGGTCCGCGTCCACAACGGTCGCGGCGAGGTTCTTGATAATGCCCTGGAAAGGGTACTGCTCCGGCCCGTCAAGCCATGCCGCCACGGTCGCACGCGTGATGTCACGCGCCGTGGAAGAGGCTTTTTCCGTTTCGCCCGTCTGAAGCACACCGACGATATCCTCGTCGAACCGCGCCAGGGGCAGGATCGTTTCTGCGACTTCGGCGCTGTCGAACTCAGGGTAGTACTTTTCTGGAGATATCACGTCGGTCGTTGCTCCATTTTCGCGCGATGTCGTAAAACTGGCCGAAGCCGGGCATGCGGAATGGAGGCCCAGTGGCGGACCCCCATTCCGCCATACCGTGCTACACGTTCACCAAATCAGGCGACGACAATCAGCACTTGCTGGTGCACTTGGTCGTCGGGCAGAACGCGGTGCTGATCACGGCGGACGCGGCGCACCACGGGCCGGTGCCACCGAAGGCGTCGGCGTCGCTGAGCTCGATGAGCTCGGCCTCGTCGAAGCGGCCGAGAACGTCCTGGTTCATCTCCATGATGTACCTCTTTCCAGTGTGAGTGGGTTGCTGCTTAGGGTCAGTTACAGGCGTTGGTGCATTCCTTGGTGATGGTGCACCAGCCACCGTTGTTGCCGACCTTGTTGCTCAGCGAGAAGGTGTTCGTGGTGCACGCGCCGTACGCGACACCGTCGAAGTCCTGCTCGGCAATCTCTTCCACCAGCGAAACATCGCCCTTGTACACGGGAATACCGCCTTCGTATGGGTGGACTGAATCACTACACACCCACCGAAAGATGTTCCTACTGCAACTCCCGCTTTCGGAGTTCAACACCCCCCGGTGGAACGATCATGACTTTATGAGTCCGCCCCGGGGCCTACAACCGGCTTTCACGTGGCCCACGTCACATTGAACGGGGAATAGGCCATTCCGAATGCTGTCGAGAGTCGATCCGGTCGCTTTCCAAGTACCTGACACCGCAGCCATCAGTAAGGAATGGAACGTTCCACTCTCGCCACACGGAGCGGGATTCCCATCCGGAGCAGCGGCACTCCGCAGCGGCCCGCTCCCACCTGACGGTCCGTGACATTACCGCTGGTAGGGGCCAGTTGGGCGGTCCAGGCCGCCCGCTGTCGGCGGCCGTGACCGCCGGCCCGGCCGCCGGCGCGGACGGATCAACTGCGACGACGGCCCGGACATGTCAAGCAGCGGACGGGCCAAGTCCGGTTCCCCTGCGGAGTATTGCGGCCACATTGCGGATGGCCGGTAATGGACCATCCGTGGCCGCGTACCGGCGAAATCCGAGCCCCTCTCGTTCAACTGTAGCGTCCATGAATATCAGGAGGTGCCCCCAGAAAGCCCGATATGAATCACGAAGGCGGCGTCCGGGCCGAGAGCTCCGAAGACGTACCTGTTAAAGGTTCCGTACATGCCAAAAACCCGGCCCCCTCGGCGAATTGCGAGGGGGCCGGGCGGTCCGGGCAGCGGCGGGCGTCAGGTGGGGCCGCCTCCCCGTGCGCCCGCCAGGGCCAGGTCGCGGGCGAGGTGCGCGGGCCGCAGACCGTGCCGGCGCAGGCGCCGACGGTCGGCGCGGTTGTCGTACATGAGCTGCGTGTGGAAGTAGTTCACGTGCTCGAGCACCGCGAACAGCGCGAAGCCGGCGCCCGGGATGGTGCCGCGCCCGGGGTCGCCGGCCACCGCCCAGACGGTGAACGCCACTCCGGCGAGCAGCACCGGGATGTTGAGGACGCGCAGAGCCGCGAAGGCCCTGGCGCCGGGCAGCGGCGCCCGGGGGACCTCCATCTGACGGAGCTTGGCCCACCAGTACGCGGCCCCCTCCAGGAGGAGGAGCGAGAACAGCGCGAAGCCGGCGGCGTTCGCCGCGGTCACCGGGAAGCCGAGCTCACCGAACCAGATGGCGGCCTGGAGAGGGATGTTGATCAGCTCCAGAAGAGCCAGCGACCGCAGCCGTCGCCGGACCCGAGCGCGAGATCGATGATTCATCCCAAGATCATGTCAGCCGCTTTCCGGGCTGACCACGGCCTCCGGACCGCCCGGCTCCGCGCCGGCGGCGGCTCGGATCTCCTCCAGCAGCGCCGCCTGTCGCAGCACCGCGGCCGTCTGCCCGTCCGGTACCGCGCCCTCGCGCACGGCGCGGGCGAAAGCCGCCACCGTCGCCGCCACTTGGTCCTGCGCGCCGCCCGCGGGCAGCTCGCCGACGCCGTCGGCGGTCTCCAGGCGCACGGCCGGCGGCGCGTCGGCGGGCGGGGTGAAGGCGCGTTCCACGGTGATGCGGCCGTGGCTGCCCCACAGTTCGTACGCGGAGCGGTAGGCGTGCGCCATGCCGAAGGTCAGCTGGGCGGTGACCCCGCCGGGGGTGGTCAGCAGGGCGGCGCCCGCGGTGTCGACCGTGCGGCCGGGGCCACTGCCGAGGTGGGCGCCGGCGACGCGTAGATCCGTGCCGAGGAAGTGCAGGGCCGCGCGCAGGGGGTAGACGCCCACGTCGAGGAGGGCGCCGCCGCCCAGGTCGGGGCGGTGGCGGACGTCGCCGTCGGGGCGCTCGGGGATGGTGAAGGCGGCGTGCACGGCGCGCAGTTCGCCGATGGCGCCGTCGGCGACGGCGGCGCGGACGGCCTCGTGCTGGCGGTGGTGGACGAACATCATGTTCTCCATCAGCACCAGGCGACGCTCACGGGCGAGCTCCAGCAGGTGGACAGTGTCGGCGTACGCGCACGTCAGCGGCTTCTCGGCCAGGACGTGCCGGCCCGTCCGCAGCGCGGCCTCCACCCAGGGGGCGTGCAGGGCGTTCGGCAGCGGCACGTACACCGCGTCGATGTCGTCCATGGCGAGCAGTTCGGCGTAGCCGGTCACCGCCCGGCAGCCGTACGGCCGTGCCGTCGCCCCGGCCGTGGCGGCGTCGCGGCTCGCGACGGCGACGAGGTCGACGTCCGGTGCGGCCGCCAGGGCGGGCAGCAGGCGGCGGCGGGCGATGTCGGCGCAGCCCAGGACGCCCATGCGCAGGGTCACCGGCCCTCCTCCCCCATCGCGCCGAGGCAGGCGAGCAGGGTGCGGGCCTGGACGTTGAGGTAGTGGCCGTGGCGGACGAGGGAGCGCAGCTGGCCCGGGGTGACCCAGCGGTAGCCGGGGGGCGGGTCGAGGGGGGCGTCGGCGGCGTCGGCCTCGACGACCAGGGTGCGGCCGACGGCGTTCAGGAACCGTCCGCCTTCCTCCGAGTGCGTGGCCTCGTACCGCACCTGCCCCGGGGTGGCGTTCAGGACCAGGTCGAGGAAGGGAGGCCGGTCGGCGGGGGCGAGGTGCGCGTAGTTGGCGGGCGTGTACTGGACGGTGGGGCCCAGCTCGACGGTGTCGAGGAAACCGCCCTCCACGCGCGCGTGCGCGAGGACGTGCAGCACGCCGTGGATGCGGCGGGCCACGAAGGCCGTGACGCCGGGCGCCACCGGTTCGATGAGCGGCTGGGTCCAGTGCGGGACCTCGCGGCTGTCGGCCTCCACCGACACGGCCACGACGCGGAAGTAACGGCCGTCCTCGCGGGCGATGGACTCGGGCCCGCGCACCCAGCCGGGCAGGGTGGCGAGCGGGACGCGCTCGGCGTGCACGTCGTGCCGGGAGCGTTCGCCCGTGAACCACGACAGCACCTCCGTGTCGGAGTGCAGGGCGCCGGTGGGGCGGCCGTGGTCCGGCAGGCAGGACAGCACCGTGCGGGCGTCCATGTTGACGGTCAGGTCCCGGTGCAGCAGCTCGCCGAGCTGGCCCAGGGTGAGCCAGCGGAAGTCGTCCGCCGGCGGTACGTCGTCGAGCGCCTCGACGACGACATTGCGGTTGGCCTTCCGGTAGAACCAGGAGCCGTGCTCCGACTGCAGGACGTCGGCGAGGACGCGGCCCCGCCCGGGCCGGGTGAAGTACTCCAGGTACTTCACGTCGGCGCCCCGGTGGACCTTGGTGTAGTTGCTGCGGGTGGCCTGCACCGTGGGGGACAGTTGCAGCAGGTTGGGGTTGCCCGGCTCCATCTTGGCCTGCATCAGAAAGTGCAGGACGCCGTCGAACTCCTTGGCCAGGATGCCGAGGATGCCGACTTCCGGCTGTTTGATGATGGGCTGGTGCCAGAGGCGGTGCGGCTCGCTGCCGGTGCTGACGCGCAGCCCTTCGACGCTGAAGAAGCGGCCGCTGCGGTGGACGAGGTTGCCGGTGCCGTCCTCGAAGGACCAGCCGTCCAGCGCGGCGAAGGGAACGCGCTCGACGCGGAAGCGGTGCGCGCGGGCGCGCTCGGCGAGCCAGTCGCCGACCTCCTCCGTCCGCAGGTGGACGCCGTCGGTGGCGGCGGCCGAGAGGGCGAGCCTGCCGGGCAGGGCGGTGTCCTCGCGCTCGCGCAGGGCGGGCGGCGCGACGGGGACGGTGGGTGGGGGGACGTTCGGCAAGGCGGGCTGCCTCCTCGGTTGGGGACGGGTACGACGGCTCAGGCCCGCGCCGGGGCGGGGCGCTCGTCGGGGTGGTCGAGGAAGCCGTCCAGCACCCGGCGGTAGTAGGCGGGCCCGAAGCTCATGCCGGCGGTCTCCGGCACCAGGCGGCGCAGCTTCCGGGTGCAGATGCCGGTGGAGACCGGCGGGCCGCCCGGGTCCTGGTGCTCCCTGCGGGCCGCCAGGCCCAGGCGCCGCTGAAGGTGGTCGACGATCAGGTCCACCGGGACGGCCTCGCCGGACGCCACGTTGACGGTCTGGCCGCGCAGGCCCAGCGTGAGCAGCCGGTCGACGATCGTGACGACGTCGGCGACGGCGATCAGGTCGCGCGCGGCCCCCCGGTGGACGCGGACCATGCCCTCCCGCAGCTGCCGCACCAGGCCCGGCAGCAGCTGGTGCGGCGGCTGGCCCGGGCCCACGACATGGCTCAGCCGCAGCACCAGGTGCTCGGCCCCGCTGTCGCGCAGCCGCTCCTCCAGGGAGAGCTTGTGCACGCCGTACGGGGTGCAGGGGGTGACGGGCCGGTCCTCGGTGCCCGGCCCCGGCCCGGCGCCGTACATGCCGGTGGAGGCGGTCGAGAAGAACAGCAGCCGCCGCCCGGTGGCCCGGCACCGGGCGGCCACCTCGGTGAGCAGTGCCGTCTCGCGCGCGAACGCCTCCCAGGAGGTGCCGCCGGCCGAGGAGACCCCGGCGGCCAGGACCACCGTGTCCGGGTGCCGGGCGGCCAGCGGCCGCAGGTTCCGGGCGAGGAATCCGTTTCCCACAATGTCCATGCCGGGGTTCCCGTCGAAAGGGCGTATGGCCGTCAGTTGGCCACGAGCGGGGCGCCCGCGGCGAGCTCCTCGAGAGCGGCGACCAGCGCGACGGGGTCGGGCAGGTCCTCCATCTCGCGGCGCAGGCGCGCGGCGGCCGCGCGGTGTCCGTCGTCGCCCAGCAGCCGGGTCACGGCCGAGCGCACGTCCGCCGCGTCCGCGGTCGCGTTGTGCACGGCCAGTGCGGCACCGGCCCCGGCGACGCGCTCGGACATGAGCTCCTGATCCCAGCCGTTGGGCAGGATCAGCTGCGGGGTGCCGGCGGCGAGGGCGGTCATGGTGCAGCCGGCGCCGCCGTGGTGGACGATGACGTCGCACTCGGGCAGCAGCAGGTGCAGCGGCACGTTCTCCAACGCCAGCATGTGCGGGGGCAGTTCGTCCACGCGCTGCCGGTCGCCGGGGGTGAGGGTGAGGACGACGTCGACGTCGAGCCCGGCCAGCGCCTCGACGACCTTGGGCACGGCGAAGGACACCGGCCCGAACGTCTCGGTCGCCGAGGTGCTCCACACCACCCCGACCCGGGGCCGCGCCGCGCCGTCCCGGGCCTCCGGCCGCCAGGGCGGCATGGCGCCGGAGCCGTTGTAGGGCACATGCCGCACCGGGTGGTGGTGGACGGGCACCGGCGCCGACACCGCGGGCGGGCAGGGGTTGATCATGTGCTCGTACGTGTCGGCCGACAGGTCGGCCAGGCCGTGGCGGGCGAATGCCTGGCTGAAGTCGATGGGCAGGAAGGGATTCGGCCCTCCCTGGCCGGCCCCGTCGTGCGGGGCGACCGGTCCCCACAGGTGCAGCAGGGCGGGGACGTCCAGCACCTTCCCGATCAGCGGGCCTTCCACGCTCATCAGGTCGTGCACCACCAGCTGCGGCCGCCACCAGCGGGCGAACTCCACCGCCGCGTCCGATCCGCGCCGGGAGAGCTCCGCCAGGCGCGGCCAGTTCTGCTGGTACCAGCCCATCGCGTCGAAGGCGTCGGCCGACGCGAGCGGGACGCCCGTCTCCGGGTGCGGGGGCGGCTCGGCGAAGCGCCACTGGCCGCGCTGGGCCTGCACGCAGTTCACGGCGCGCAGCATGACGTCCTCGCGCTCCGCCTCCAGGACGGGCACGGGCGTCAGGCCCGTGCGGGAGACCGGCTCCGACTGGGCCGGGGCGCAGACGACCCGGACCTCGTGGCCGAAGGCGCGCAGGGCCCAGCCGAGCGGGACCATCGACGACCAGTTGCCGGGCGAGTGGGAGACGACGAACAGCACGCGCATCGCGCCTGCGGGGACTGCCGGGCTCATGGCCGGCCCTCCTTCGGGTATTTGGCGGTCTTCCACCAGTCGGGGTTGTCGCGGTACCAGGCGACCGTGGCGGCCAGGCCCTCCTCGAAGGGGATCCGCGGCGCGTAGCCGAGCTCGTCGCGGAGCTTGCGGCCGTCGAGGGCGTAGCGCAGGTCGTGGCCCTTGCGGTCGGCGACCTTGCGCACCATGCGGGCGTCGGCGCCGCACAGCCGGAGCAGTCGCTCGGTGACGGCGGCGTTGGTGTGCTCCGTGCCGCCGCCGACGTTGTAGATCTCCCCGGCCCGGCCGCGGGCGAGCACCAGGTGGACGGCCTCGCAGTGGTCGTCGACGTGCGTCCATTCGCGCCGGTTGGAGCCGTCGCCGTACAGCGGTACCGGTATTCCCTCGAGGAGGTTGGTGACGAACAGCGGTATCAGCTTCTCGGGGTGCTGGTACGGGCCGTAGTTGTTGGAGCACCGAGTGACGCTGACGTCCAGTCCGTGGGTGCGGTGGGCAGCCAGCGCGATCAGGTCGGAGGCGGCCTTGGACGCGGCGTACGGGGAGTTGGGCCGCAGCGGCCACTCCTCGGTCCAGGCGCCTTCGTCGATGGAGCCGTAGACCTCGTCGGTGGAGATGTGCACGACGCGTCCGACGCCGCTGCGCCGGCAGGCGTCGAGGAGGACCTGGGTGCCGTAGGCGTTGGTGCGGACGAAGTCGGGGGCCGCGTCCAGGGCGCGGTCGACGTGCGACTCGGCGGCGAAGTGCACGACGGCGTCGTGGCCGGGCAGCAGGTCGAGCAGCAGCGGCAGGTCGCAGATGTCGCCGCGGACGAAGTCCAGGCGCGGGTCGCGGTCCGGGAGGCTGGCGCGGTGCCCGGCGTAGGTGAGCTTGTCGAGGACGGTGACCCGTACCCCGCCGGACACGGCCAGGCTGCCGTCCAGGAGGCCGCGGACGTACCGGGAGCCGATGAAGCCGGCGCCTCCGGTGACCAGCAGCCTCATGCCGCCACCTCTATCCGGGTGTGGTCGCCCACGACCAGCCGGTGGTGGGTGGTGCCGCGGGCCGCTCCGCCGACGTCGGCGGAGCGGCCGATGACCGAGCCGCGCACGCCGCGGACGCGGCACACGGACGCGCCGTCCAGGACGATGGAGTCGGCCATGTCCGTGGCGCGCAGCACGCAGTCGGCGCCGATCGAGGCGTGCGGTCCGACGTGGCTGTCCTCGACGAGGGTGCCGGCGCCGATGACGGCGGGCCCCTCGATGTGCGAGCGCACCACGCGCGCGCCGGCCTCGATGACGACGGCTCCGGTGATCTCGCTGTGCGCGTCGACCTGTCCGGCCACCGAGGGCCGCAGGGCGCGCAGCAGCTCACGGTTGCACGCAAGGACGTCCTCGATGCGGCCGGTGTCCATCCAGTAGCCGGTGTACTCGACGGCCCTGACGTCGTCGCCGCGCTCGACCATCCACTGGACGGCGTCGGTGATCTCCAGCTCGCCGCGGGGGCTGGGCCCGATGGCGGCGACGGCCTCGTGGACGGCGGGCGTGAAGAAGTAGACGCCGACCATGGCCAGGTCGCTGCCGGGGCGCTCGGGCTTCTCCTCCAGCCGCAGCACCGTGCCGTCCGCGGCGACCTCGGCGACTCCGCAGGCGGACGGGTCGGGCACCTTGTGGACGACCACCTGGGCGGCGGGGCGGGTGGCGCGGAAACGCTCGGCGAGGTCCCGCACGCCGCCGGGGAGCATGTTGTCGCCGAGGTACATCACGAAGTCGTCGTCGCCGAGGAAGTCGCGGGCCAGCCGTACGCAGTGGGCCAGGCCCAGCGGCTCGTCCTGCGGCAGGTACGTCAGGCGCAGCCCGAGGGCCGAACCGTCGCCCAGCGCCGCGGAGATGTCGTGCAGCCGGGTCCCGACGACCACGCCGACGTCGGTGATGCCCAGGTCCCGGATGTTGGCCAGCACGTGCTCGAGCACGGGCTTGTTGGCGATCGGGATGAGCTGTTTGGGCATCGAGTGGCTGAATGGTCGCAGGCGGGTGCCGTTCCCACCGGAGAGCACGAGAGCCTTCATGGCAATTCCTTACGGAGCTCGGACGCTGACGCGGGTCGTGCTTGCGGGCGGGTCCGGAGGCCCCCGGGCCACCGGGAGATGAGTGCACGCGCCACACGCTTAGTCTCGACGAGCTCCACGAGGGATTCCCCTAGCACAAAGGGTCGTACGAGTTGCGGAAAATCACACGAGACAGCGAGCGTGTCGCGCCCTGCTACCGGTCCTCGCGGTCCGCGCCGTCCACGCCCTCTGCGCCCTCTGCGCCCTCTGCGCCCTCTGCGCCCTCTTCTTCATAGGGGGCTTCTTCGAGCAGCCGCTCGCCGATGTCGTCCGCCCACGCCTGCGCCCAGCGCCGCAGTTCGGCGGTGCGGCCGGCGTCCAGCCCGTGCGCGGCGAACTCGCGGTCGTCGATCCAGTCGGTCCCTTCGAGCCGTGCCCGCAGGTCGGCGAGGTCGAAGGCGTCCCGGGCGTGCCGGCGGCCGAACTCCTCCAGCTCGGCGTGTGACCAGCGGCCGGCGGCGGCGTACGCGTCGACGAGGTCGCGGGCAAGTCCCCGGTCGGCGAGGGCCCGCATCTTGGTGCCGGCCACGTCCTCGGCGGCCAGGACGGGCCCGTACGCGGAGGGGACGGGCGGGCCCCACATCGTCTCCTTGAGGAGGTGGACCTCGCACGCGTCGTCCGTCTCCGGGTCGGTGACCAGGAAACGGGCGGACAGCGGGTCGGTGTGCGCGTGGCGCACCCGCAGGCCCCGTGCCTCGAGCCCGGTGCGCAGGGCGGACGCGATGTCCGCCATGGGCACCGGGCTGTCGGTGGCGAGGGCGAGGTCCCGTACGGGCCGGTCCACCAGCCCGTGCGCCCGTACGGCGACCCCGCCGGTGACCACGAGCGGATAGGGCGCGCCGAGGTCCACCAGGTCGGCGAGCAGCCGCCGCTGGAGCCCGGTGAGCCGCGTGCCGGCGTCCGCTTCCATGGTCGTGATTATGGCGCGGGGGCTACCGGGCCCGCCGCGCCACGGGCGTTCAGCGGCCCGGCCAGCCGTCCAGATGGCGGTGCACCTTGACCGCCGGCCGGGTGGTGGTGGCCGCGGTGGTGGAGGTGGGCCGGGCGAGGAGGGCGCTGACCTCCGCGGCGAGGGAGTCGGCCTTGTGCTTGAGCTCGGTGGCGGGCAGGCGGGAGCCGCCGAGGGCGTCGAGCCGGCGGTGGATGTCGGCCAGTTCGCGCTGTGCGGCGGGGGTGAGGCGGGTGGCCTTGGGCGTGGAGACGACGAACTGGTAGGCGCCGGCGAGGGTCTGGCAGCCGGTGCAGTGGTCGTTGACGGCGCGGCCCTTGTTGATGGCGCTCAGGCGCACGTTCTGACCCGAGAGGGTGACGATCTGGAAGGACAGCGCCACCGAGCGGCACGCGTCGTCGGCGGTGCAGCCGGAGGAGGTGGCGTTCGCCCGGTTGCTGACGCGGGCGGCGGTGACCGTGCCGAGCTGGTGGACGGTGAAGCTGTCGCGGTACTGCGTGTGGTGGCGCTGGTTGGCGGTGGTGCGGACGCTGTCCATGGTGACGGCCACGCCTCCCGCGGCCTGGGCGGGGCCGCCGGTGACGGCCGTGGCCACGCCTGCGGCCAGCAGGCCCAGCCGCAGGAAGTGCCGGGAGTAAGGGCTTTTCACGGTCTGCTCCTTGGGTGTTCTCACGGTGACGGTGTCGGGGACGCGGCCGGGGCCGTCGGAGCGGGGGCGGTGGGCTCCGGGGGCGGCGTGGTCGCGGGGGCGGGGGCCGGGGCCGGGGCGGTCGTCGCGGGCGCCGCGGTCGGGGGTGCCGTCGTGGTGGCGGGTGCGGGGGCCGGCGCCGGTGCCGGCTTGGGCGGGGCGGCGGGCGGCAGCGCCGGCGGCAGGGCGGGCGGCAGCGTGGGCGGCAGGACGACGGGCACCGGCGCGGCGGAGGGCGTGGCCTGCGGTGCGCGGTCGCCGGGCGGTGCGGCCACGGGGACGAGCGGGGGCACGGCCGCGGGCGTCGGCAGGCCCGGCGCGGCCGGCGGGGTGCGCCAGGGCAGCGGCGCGAGGTCCGGCGCGGCGGCGTCGGGGCTCCAGGTCCCCGGCGTCCGGGCCTCGGCCGGGTCACGGCCGGTCAGCGGCGGGTGGCTGGGGGCCGGCGGCACGGTCGGCACATGGGGCTGCAGGATCGGGGCGATCGGGGGCTCGGGCGGCAGCGGCTTGGGCGTGACCCCGCTGGTCCAGGCGTAGGCCAGGGTGGTGGCGACGGCCGCGACCCCCAGGACGAGCCCGACCCGCAGGCGGGGCCGGTCGGCGGTGGCGCGCAGGGCGTTGCGGCCCAGCCGCCCGGTCAGCCGGATGGACAGGTACGTCATGCCGCCCAGCGGGACGATCAGCATGAGGCTGCCGAGCACGCCGGCCAGCCCGGCCGGGATCTCGCCGGCGGCGAACGCCTCGTAGGTGCCGGTCAGTTGCCCGGTGAGCGAGCGCACGCCGGTGGCGACGAGGCGGGGCAGGTTCCACAGCGCGTAGCAGAGCTCGCCGACCAGCAGCGGGACCATGGTCAGCACCCAGGTGGTGACGATGACGCGGGTCTTGCGCTTGAGGTCGGCGACGGCCGGGTCGGGCTTGCGGCGCGGGACCATGCTGAGCAGGATCGGCTTGATCTTGCCGTAGAGGTCCGGCACTCCGGCGAGGTCGCCGAGGATGAAGTAGCCGTCGAGGCGGACGGCCGGCATCAGCTGTTCCAGCACCTCGAAGTGGCCCAGGTAGACGGCGCAGAGCAGGAACGGCTGCCCGGTGACGAAGTAGGCGCCGGTCAGCAGCAGCATGAAGACGACGTTGAAGTAGACCCCGCCGAGGTCGGTGCGGATCCGTCCGGCGCGCCCGAGCCGGTAGACGTCGGTGACGTCGGTGTACATGGACGGCCAGATCAGGAAGATCCCGCAGCCGATGCTGCCGGGCCGGGCGCCGTCGTATCTGCAGGCCGAGGCGTGCCCGAACTCGTGGAAGACGAGGGAGGCGACGGTCAGCCCGAAGACGGCGAGCAGCAGCAGGGGCTGGTCGAGGACGCTCAGTACGGGCGTCATCGCGCCGTGGACGGCGAACAGCCAGACGTCCATGGCCACGGCCAGCAGCAGGACGAGGGCCACGACGGGCGGGCGGTGCAGCCAGGCCAGCGCGCGGGCGATGACGGCCACCCGGCGCTCGTCGAAGATGACCTTGTGTCCCTTGAGGGCGAGCAGCAGGTCGGAGCGGGGGCCGTGGACCTCGTCGCTCTCCTGGCCCGGCGGCACGGTGATGCCGAGGGGTTCGAGCTTGTTCTCCACGAGGTAGGCGACGTTGTCGGCGCTGACCTCCCGGCCGAATCCGGCGCTGACCTCGCGGGCGACGGCCCGCAGGTCGCGGACGCCGTCGATGGCGGAGGCGACCAGGTGGAGCAGCCGGGAGAGCTGGACCACCTGGCCGTCGCCACGGCGGGCGATGTACTTGGGCTCGTTGAACCCCGAGCCCTGGTACTCGCCGTGCAGGCGCAGTCCGGCGGCAAGCCTCGGAACGAGAGCTTCCGCTTCGCTGCGCGGCTGCGGTTCGGGCTGCCGTGCCACCGGCAGCCGCAGGGTTCCGGCGGATTCCTCCCCAGGCCCGTACTCCTCCGCGACGGTGTACGGGAAGCCGCCGGGTCCGGGCACCGGGGCGCCGGCGTCCCCTTGCCCGGCGCCGGGTGCCACGGTGTCCATCCGGATGGTCGCGGTCTCGTCGATGCTGCGATGGCGGCTGCGGCCGGCCTCGTGGTCTCCGACCACCGTCATCTGGTTCCTCCCCCTCGACGAGACCGCTGTTCCCCCCCTTGTTCCGGCGGACCGCGCCTTCCCCTGGACGCGGTCCGCCGAGTGCGTGGGCCGGGCGCCTACTGCTTGATGGAGATGACCTGGGTCGCCTCGGACTGCGCGACCGCGAACGGCGAGCTCTGGTTGACGGCCAGGGACTCGTTGTGCGCGTGGACGGTGGCCACGTGCTTGGTGACGTTCGTGGTGCGGGAGAAGCTGAACTTCAGCTTCCCGAGCGCCTCACGGCCGGGCAGCAGTTCGGCGGACTCGGCGTCGAGCTCATGCGGGTTCATGCTCATGGCTGGGCCTTTCGGGTCAGGACTGCGCTGGTCGACGGGTCGGCTACTGCTGGATGGCGATGGACTGGCCGGCCGCGGACTGCGCGACGGCGTCCGGCGAGCAGATGTTGAGCGCCGACGAGGTGTTGTGCGCCGAGACGTCGGCGACGTGCTTGGTGACGTTGGTCGTCCGGCTGAAGCTGAACTTCAGCTTGCCCAGCGCCTCACGGCCGGGCAGCAGTTCGGCGGACTCGGCCTCGAGCTCATGCGCGTCGAGCATGGTTCCCCCTCCGGGAATGGTGGTGCGAATGAAAACGTCCGGGCACGGGCAGGACCCCCCAGCCCGCGTCCGACGCTGTCGGACGAGCTGTCCAACGAGATTGGACAGTAGTGGCGTCCGTCGGCACCGCGCAAGCGGTTCCGGTGGACACCCCCCGTAGAATCGGTTCACCCGAGCGGAACCGAGCCAGCCGAGAGCAGGAAGCGACCGTCAGTGGCCAACGCACTGCAGCAGATCATGAGACAGCGCCTGGACCGCCAGGGCTGGTCCTACGGTGACGTCGCTCGCAGGGGCGGCATCCCCCGCTCGACCGTGCATCACCTGGCCACCACCGACCGCCTGGTGCGCATGCCCCAGCCCGCCACGCTCGAAGGACTCTCCCGCGGGCTCGAACTGCCCCTGGACACCGTGCGCCGGGCCGCCGCCGAGGCCTGCGGCATCCACCTCTACCCGACGGCGGAGGACGCCCCGGGCACCCCGCCGGACCCGGAGGTGGACCTGCTGATCGCGAGCGTCCAGCGGCTCTCCTCCGACGACCGCAGACACGTGGCGGCGCTCGTCGAATCGCTGCTCGAACGGGCCCCGAAGGAAGACCCGGAAGAGGGCTGAACGGGCCCCGTGAACAGGGCTGTTGGGTACCGGACGCACGGCCGGGCCCGGCCGGTTCCACGGAACAGTTGAATCCGGCGAATATTCCCGTCCGGCCGAGTAACGAGCCCCTTCCCGGCTATCGTCTCGATCTGCCCGAAGCCAGGGGGAATGAGTGCTCGTTGTCAGTGGTGGCTCGACGTCCAACGCCGTCGTCAGGGGACGCACCGGGGAATCGGTGGTCCTGCTCTCCGGAGACCTGCCCGACGTGCTCACCGACCGGAGCGTCGCCGAACTCCTCGATCTGGCGGCCGCCGTGCTGACCGACGACGAAATGGGCATGTTCCGCGACTGCCTGCGGGCGCTGCGCCGCGGCGAGCGGCTGGGCCGGCGGCGGGTCGAGGTCGGCGGCGCCGTGCTCACCGTCTACTACGAGACCTGAGAGCCGCCCCCGGGATCGCCGGGGGCGGCTCTCTCAATGCGGGGCGCGCCCCGGTCAGTGGTGGCCGTGGCCGCCGTGCTTGCCGCCGCCGTGCTTGTCGCCGCCGTGGCGGCCGCCGAAGAGGCCGCCCTCGTTGCCCGAGCCGTTGCCCGACAGGATCGGAATGTCGTCCAGGATGTGCGACAGCGGGTCGTCGCCGTCGTTGATCGTGGAGTTCTCGGTGCACTGCTGCTGTTGCTGCGAGGACAGGATCGGCACGTCCTGGATCCCGACGTTGATCAGCGCGAGGAGCGACTGGGCGCCGAGCTTGCCGATGGCGATGCACGGCTTGTTGAACGAGCCGTTGATCAGGCCCATTTGCGGGCTCATATAGCCGCTGGTGTAGGTGTTGCCATACATCTGCATGGCGCCGTTCGCATTGCCGACGTCCTGGCTCTCGCCCCCTCGGGGGCTGCTGTACGCCAGCGCGGGAACCGCGGTGCCGCCGACCGCGGAAACCGCCAGCACGGCCGTGGCCACAACCTTCTTGATCACGTTTTCCTCAGCTCCGGTCGACGAATTCACAAGAACTACCTGCATAACTCGGAGCGTGCGCGAAGGTTATCGGCCTTCATTCTTTCGGCCCAGGACCGCGAAATGATCAGAAGAAGACCGGCATGCGGTCCGGACAGGGGAAATCCCCCGGCAGCGGGTCCCGCACACCCGCCGCAGGGGGATTTCCTCGCACGCTCGACGCGTGGGATCAGTGGCCGTGGCCGTTCTCGTGGCCGTGCTCGTGGTGCTCGTGGTGCTCGTGACCACGGAAGCCCTGGCCCTGGTTCGGGAAGAGGCCGCCCTCGTTGCCCGAGCCGTTGCCCGACAGGATCGGGATCTCGTCGAGGATGTGCGACAGCGGGTCGTCGCCGTCGTTGATCGTGGAGTTGTCCGTGCACTGCTGCTGCTGCTGCGACGTGAGGATCGGAATGTCCTGGATGCCGATGTTGATCAGCGCGAGGATGGACTGGACGCCGAGCTTCCCGATGCCGATGCAAGGCTTGTTCAGCGTGCCCTGGATGAGGCTCATCTGGGGGCTTTGCTTGCCACCGGTCTTGGTGTTGCCGTAACCGGTCTTCGCACCATTGGCGTTGAAGACATCCTGGTCGTTTTCGATGGCCATCGCGGGCGAGGCGATGGCGCCGACCGCGGAAGCCGACAGGGCGGCCGTGGCGAGAACCTTCTTGAGCACGTCTATGCCTTTCGATCGAGTAGCGCCCCCACTGAGAAAGCGTTCTGAATAACTCCGGCCCATTCGGGAAGTTCCGGGCATTCATCGGGCTTTCACTCATTCGAGCCAGTGGGAGCGCTACCGCGAAATCGGCATCAACGGGTCAGTCGCCGATAAGAAAAAATGCTGGTCAGCGTGACATAGCGATATTGCCCGCCACGTTCGCTGCGCAATTCACCGCGCTCGATCAGATGGGCGACGGTCCATGGGGAGAGCCCCAGCAGGGAGGCCGCCGTCCGCACGGGGACGCTCAGCCCTTCGAAGACCTCGGGCAGCGGCTCCTCGGCCACCGCCCAGCCGCTCATGGAGGGGTCGTCCACCGAGCGGTCGTCCACCGCGTGACCGCCCACCGCGCCGTAGTCGTGTGCGGCGTAGTAGTCGATCGCGGCACCAGCGTGTCGTGCCATGTCGACGCGCACCATCCCCTCGGTCCAGTCGCATTTACGTACTTGCCGCCAGGCTAGTTACTTCAGCGGGAAGAGTATGCACTCCCTTGCCGGGCGTCAAGTACGGTATTGCGCGCGCCCGGCCGCCCGCCCCGGTGGCCGCCGACACGGATCCGCCACGCCCCCTACCGTGTGCGGGGAAATCCGGCGGCACCGCCGACGGGCCCGTGCCGGCTGCCGACGGGCGATATCGGGACGCCGCCGGGAAACTGACTTGCCGACTAGCTAGTTAAAGTCCGACAGAGCACGGAGCAGGGAGGCCGCCCCGGCCGGAGCCACGAGGCACCGGCCGGGGCGGCCGGTTCACGACGGAAAGACGGAGAGCGGGAGACACACCATGGCCAGCACCCCCAAGGCCCGCAGGAGCAACACCCGCGAGCGCATTCAGAAGACGGCCCTGGACCTCTTCGTCTCGCGCGGCTACGAGAAGACCTCGCTGCGGGAGATCGCCGAGGAGCTCGGCGTCACCAAGGCCGCGCTGTACTACCACTTCAAGACGAAGGAGGACATCCTCACCGCGCTCTCCGACCAGCTGGGAGAGCCCGTCGACGAGCTCATCGCCTGGGGCAGGAGTCAGCCACCGACACTGGAGACCAAGCGTGAACTGCTGCGCCGCTACAGCGCGGTGCTCAAGGAGGCGGCCCCGCTCTACCGCATCCTGCAGGAGAACCAGGCGACCCTGCGCGAGCTGGCCGTGGGCGAGCGGCTCAAGGACCGTGTGGTCGCCTTCTCGCGGCTGATCCAGGCGGGGGAGACCCCGGTCGCCACCCAGGTCCGCTACTCCAGCGCCATGCTGACCGTCCACTTCGGGGCCCTGGCCCTGGAGACGCTGCAGGGCGACCCCGAGGAGAAGCGCACCGCGCTCCTCGACGTCGCCCTGGAGATCATCGACTCCACCGCACCGGCCGGCTGACCGCCGTCAGCCTGTGGCTGACGCGGACGTCACCCGGAAGGGTTGCTCCCTGGCCGGATCCCGCCCCTCTTCCCGGACGCGGTCCGTTTTCTGCTGAGGCGCGAGGGGAAGCCGGGACTCCGCTGCCGGTCCCGGCCCCGCGCCCGGCACGGCGGGCGAGGACCCCGGCCGAACCGTATGTGCGGTTTTTAACGCACGCGCCCGGCGCCCTCGCCGGCACCCGTCCGCTCGGCTCAGCCGAAGAGCGACGCGTGCTCGCGGGCCCACTCCTCAAAGGTCCGCCCCGGGCGCCCCAGCAGGTGCTCCAGTGCCGGGTCCACCCGGCTCTTCGCCCCCTGGACCTGGCGCTCGGCGCTCTCCAGCAGCGCCTGGGCGACCTCGGCGCCGTAGCGGGCCTCGGCCGCCCGGCGCACCTGCTCCGGGGCGAGCTCCTCGAAGGCCAGCGGCCTGCCGAGCGCCCGGCCCAGCAGCTCCGCCTGCTGACGTGCCGTCACCGCCGCGGGCCCGGTCAGCGCGTACGCCTGCCCGGCGTGGCCGTCCTCGGTCAGGGCCCGGGCCGCGACGTGGGCGACGTCGCGGGGGTCCACGCAGGCGTTCGAGGCGTCCGCCGGCCAGGCGCGTACCGTGCCGGACCCACGGATGCCGTCGGCCCACGCCAGCGTGTTGGTCATGAACGCCCGGGGCCGCAGCAGCGTCCAGCCCAGCCCCGAGGCGCGTACGCGCTCCTCGGCCGCGCGCTGCCAGCACGTGATGAGGTCCTGGGCGCCGGGGTCGGTGACGGCCAGGGCGGAGAGCTTGACCAGGTGGCGCACGCCCGCGTCCTGGGCGGCGCGCACCACGTTGGCGTCGTGGCCCGGCAGGCGCGGGTCACCGGTGACGACCAGGACCGCGTGGATCCCGGTCATCGCCGACCGCAGCGCCGCGACGTCCGCGAAGTCGCCCGTCACGGCCTCGGCCCGCGGCCCCAGGTCCGGCAGGCGCGCGGCGTCGCGGCCCAGCAGCCGCACCGCGTGGCCGCTCGCGGTCAGCAGCCGGGCCGTGGCCCCGCCCACCGTGCCGCTCGCGCCGGTGACCAGGATGCGGGCGCTCACCGGGCGGTGAATCCGCCGTCCACCGGAACGGTGGCGCCGGTGACGAAGGAGGAGTGGTCGGCGCAGAGCCAGGCCGCGGCGTGGGCGATCTCCACCGGGTCGGCGACGCGGGGCAGCATGGAGGCTCCGGTCAGGAGGGCCTCGACGCCCGGGTTCTCGTCGAAGCCCTGCTGCATCAGCTCGGTCCGGGTCACGCCGACGGCGAGGGTGTTCACACGGATGCCCTGGGTGCCGTACTCGTCGGCCGCGGCCTTGGTCAGGCCGATCACCGCGTGCTTGGCCGCGATGTACGGGGCGGAGGGCACGCCCGGGGCCACCAGGCCCGCGGTGCTGGAGGTGTTGACGATCGCGCCGCCGCCGGGGTTCTCGAGCATCACGGGTATCTGCTGCCGCATGCAGTTCCACACACCACGGACGTTGACGTCCATGATGCGGTCGTAATCGGCGTCGTCCATCAGGTGCATCGGCTCGCGGGCGGTGCCCCAGCCGGCGTTGTTGAAGGCGGCGTCGAGCCGGCCGTGGGTCTCGACGGCCACCGCCACCGCCCGGGCGACGTCCGCCGCCACGGTCACGTCACCGGTCACCGCGGTCGCCGCGCCGCCGGCCGCGTTCAGCTCACCGGCCAGCTGCTCCAGCAGCTTCGTGCGGCGGGCCAGCAGAATCACCGCGGCCCCTTCGGCGGTGAACAGCCGCGCCGCGGCCGCACCGATACCGCTGGAGGCCCCCGTAATCATTACCGTCTTGCCCGCGAGCATTCCCTGCCGACCATTCATGGCGTGATTTCTGGCGTCATTCATGGCGTGATCATCACCCGGCGCGCAAAGCGGAAGCAAGGTGAAAGCGGACCGCCACGTGGCGCCGGAAAAAGCTGAATCCCCGGTTCCGGTCAGGGTATCGGCTTCACCCCGCCGCGACGGCGGCCGCCTCCTCCTTCAGCCGGCGCCCCTCGGCGACGACCCGGGCCCCGCGGTCGGGGGAGGTGTCCAGCTGCACCAGGATCGCGGGGGTCGCCAGGGCCGGCAGGATGTGCCGGAAGAGCACGGAGATCTGCTCCTCCAGGTCCGTCAGCCCCGTGGTGACCTGCGAGACCAGCAGGACGCCCGTCCACGCGCTGATCACGAACCGTGCGGTCGCCTCCGGCTCGACGTGGGGCAGCACCTCGCCCAGCGCCTTGGCCTCGGCCAGCAGCTGGGCCGACACATCGCTCCAGGTGGCCCAGGGCCCCGTGCTCACCAGCTTCTGCATGTGCGGGTCCGTGGCCAGCCGGGCGCCGGCGCGCAGCAGGGGCTCGTCCGGCAGCCGGTGGGCCAGCGCCATGCCCACATCCACCCACTCCTGGAGCTTCGACGCCTGCGGCGCCACGCCCTCCAGGGAGACCTGTTCCTCCAGCACCCCGCGCGCCAGCGACTCCTTGGAGTCGAAGTGGAAGTACAGCGCGCCCTTGGTCACCCCGGCCCGGGCCAGGACCTCCGAGATCGTGCAGGCCTCGTAGCCGCGCTCGGCGAAGAGCGCGGCAGCCGCCTCCAGCGCTGCCCGGCGAGTTCTGATCCCACGCTCCTGCTGCGCCACTCCGCGACCTCCAGCCGTGTCATCCCGCTCAGCCTTCCGGCAGCGGTGACGCCACGCCGGGTCAGGAGACGAGACCCCTTGGGGGAAACCAAACCGAACGCGACGCATTTTACCCGCCGGCGCATTCCCGAACTCGCCACGCGGCAAAGGCGAGAGGCGTTATTCGGTCATTTAATCCGGGCCGGTCCCAGTGTCACGGGCAGGCTTCGGTGACCATGGGAAATGAAGGACTCCAGCGGCTGAAGGTCCTCCGCCGGTACGGCGAGCGCGAGTTCCGGAAAGCGGTCGAAGAGCGCGGGCAGGGCGAGGGACGCCTCGAGCCGGGCGAGCGGGGCGCCGATGCAGTGGTGGACGCCGTGCCCGAAGGCGAGGTGATCGCGCCGGGTGGGCCGGGTGATGTCGAAGCGGTCCGCGTCCGGCCCGTGCCGCTCGGGGTCGATCCCCGTGGCGCTCACGGAGATCACGATGGCGTCGCCGGCGGCGATGAGCTGTCCGCCGGCCTCGATGTCCTCGATCGCGAAGCGCATCGGGATGGTGGCCACCGGACCGCGCGCCCGCAGCGTCTCCTCGATCACGTCGTCCCAGGAGGCCGCGCCGCGGCGCACCAGCTCCAGCTGGTCCGGGTGCGTGAGCAGGGCGAAAACGGCTTGTTCGAGGAGGTTGACGGTGGTCTCGTGCCCCGCGCCGATGATGAGCAGCAGGGAGTCCAGGAGCTCCTTCTCCGACAGCTGCCCCTCGATGTCGTCGCGGGCGGCGATCAGATCGCTCGTCATGTCCGCGGCCGGGGCGGCCCGCTTCGCCGCGATGAGCGAGGACAGCAGGGTGTAGAGCTCGTACTGGTTGGCCTGCGCCTCCTCGGGGGTGGTGGAGGTGCGGAAGGTGGTGTCGACGACCCGGTTCAGGTCCTCCCGCACCTCCTCGGGTATGCCGAGCATCTCGCAGATCACCTGGATCGGCAGCGGCAGGGCGAAGTGCTCGCGCAGGTCGACGACCTGCCCGGCCGGGAGGGCGGTCAGGGCGTCGACGAGGGTGGCGACGTGGCGCTCGACGCGTGGGCGCAGGGCGGCGGTGCGGCGGGCGGTGAAGGCCTTGGCCACCAGCTTGCGCAGGCGCCGGTGCTCCTCGCCGTACGCCGTCAGCATGTTGCGGACCGAGACCCACATCGCCATGGGCCAGCTGTCGTCGAGCTCGCCGTCGCGCCAGGCGGGCCAGTGCCGGTAGGCGTCCTTGGAGACGCGGGGGTCCAGCATGAGCCGGGTGGCGAGCTCATGGCTGGTGATCGCCCATGCCGCGACCCCGCCGGGGAGCTCCACCCGGACGGCCGGGCCCCGTTCGCTCAATCTGGCCGCCTCGCCGCGGACGTCCCGTCCGGACGGGTCGAGGACTACGGGGCAGGACTGGTGCCGCATCAGCTCTCCATTGGTGGTTCAGCGCGCAACGACCGCGCGGGGCCGTCCTCGTGGGGCCTCGGGCCTTGAAGAAAACCGGCCAACCGTTATCTTAGAACAGGACAAGAATTCCAGGTTTCTTGACTCGTGCTCACATCGGGTTCCATGGAGAGTTCCGTGCATCAGCCAACCACTGCGAACGGGAGCAACGCGCCGCGCCCGCCCGCCGTCGCACCCACGCTGACCAGCACGGTTCCCCGGGAGTTCGTCCATCGCGCGGCCATCGCCGAGGTGTTCCTGACGGGGTGTGCGGGGGTGGACGAGACGCATTTCTCGCTCACCGCCCAATGGCCCCGGGCCCATGCGTTCTTCACGGCCGACGGGGGCACCCGACATGATCCGTTACTGGCGGCGGAAACGATTCGACAGACCGGACTGTTCCTCGCCCACACGGAATTGAATGTTCCGATGGGTCATCATTTTCTGCTTCAGGAAATGGAATTCACGACCCATGAGGACCGGCTCGAGATCGGGAACGCCCCCACGGATCTGACCATCGCCGCGGCCTGCGTGATCCTCGACCACAGGGAACGCCGCTTCGCCTTCCGGATGGACATCACCATCCGGCGCGGGGACGAGACCGTGGCCAGCGGCGGCGGCCGCTTCACCTGCATACCGCCCGGGCTCTACCGCCGCATGCGCGGCCGGCGCGGCAGCACCGCCGACCCGCTGCCGGTGGTGCTCCCGACGCGGGCCGAACCGTACGACGTCGGCAGGGAGACCCCCCGGGACGTCGTCCTCTCCCCCACCGCCCGCCGCGACCGCTGGGTGCTCAACCCGGACCTGCGTCACGCGACCCTCTTCGACCACCCCTGCGACCACATCCCCGGCATGGTCCTGGTGGAGGCGGCCCGCCAGGCCGCCTACGGCACGCTGCGGCCGCGCCGGGCGCGGCCGTCCCGGGTGGCCGTCACCTTCCACCGGTACGCGGAGCTGGACAGCCCCTGCACCATCGACGTGACGGCGGCCCGGGCGGAGCCGGGCCGGCCCGCCGACGGGCTCACCACGGAGGTGACCGGCACCCAGGACGGCGAGCCGGTCTTCACCTGCACCCTCGCCGACGCGGCCGTCCGCCTGCGCCCCACGGTCGCGGCCTGAGGGCCGCACCGCTCGCTTCGCTCACTCCTCGTCCGCGCCCTCGGAGACCCCGGCCTCGTCGGGGGCCCGGTCCTCGTCCTCGCGCTTCTCCTCCTCGGCGCGCTTCTCCTCCTCGGCGCGCCGCCTACGTTCCTCCTCCGCCTTCCAGTCGGACGACGCGGGCGGCTTGGGCTTGTCGGCCGTGTCCTGGGGGAAGGTCAGCTGCTTGCTCATCCACTCCAGCGTCGGGCCGATCTCCCGCCGCCAGGTGGTGAAGTTGTGGCTGCCCGCCGGAAGGATGATCTTCGCCGCGGTCATGGGCTCCTTGACGGCCTTGAGGAACTTCTGCGTCTCCGCGTAGTTCTTCTCGCCCTTCTCGCTGCTGGTGACGAGCACCGAGACATGGGGAGCGGGCAGGTTGCGCAGGCGCCAGATCAGGTCGTGCTCGCGCTGCCGCCGGGCGGCGTCCGGGCCGCTGCCGAAGAGGTTGCCGGTGGTGAGGTCGTTCTTGATCCTGTAGTCGGCGGACAGGGCGCCGGCCACCGGGTACGTACCGGGCTGGCGCATCGCCAGTTCGAGGGCGCACGTGCCGCCCGAGGAGTAGCCCATGACGCCCCAGGCGCTGGCGGCGTGACCGACCCGGTAGGCGCTCTTGACGGCGTCGGGCAGGTCCTTGGAGAAATAGGTCTCCGCCTGGGGGCCGTCGGGCACGTCGACGCACTCGGTGTCGCGCGGCGGGGCGATGGTCGGCCGGACCATCACGATCACCGTGGGCTGCATCCGGTTCTCGGAGATCAGCGTGCTCGCCGTCCGCGGCACCTGGAGATACTGCGTGAGGTTGGTGATTCCGCCGGGATAACCGCTGATGGCCACGATCACGGGGAAGCGCTGACGCTCGTACTGCTTCTGGAAATACTGCGGCGGGAGATAGACGATCGCCGGCTCGACGACATTCGCGCGGCGCGCGACCAGGCGTACGGACTCCACCGCGCCGACCTTGTCCTTCGGCCCCTTCGGCAGCCCCGCCTTGTCCAGGCCCTCGGAGCCGGCGGACCGCACCAGACCGCCCTTGCCGGCCTCGACCTTGGCGTGCGGGCCGGGTTCGGTCACCTGCGTGACCTGGCCGGGCGAGCGGTCGTACTTACCGATCAGCTCGCCCCAGGTGCCGTAGAAGCTATTGGCGGAATTCACCGCCAGCAGCACCGCGGACATGATGGTCAACTGGGTCACCAGGATCGATCCGAGCCGCCCCAGTACGGGCAGCGGACCGCGTCCGGAGAGCCGTGGCCAGAGCCATATCGTGAGGCCCACGCACACAACGGCGACGAACACCACCGTGTACAAGAGTGACCGGCTGGTCAGGCCCATGCGCCTCTCAACTCCCTGCCCCCGTGGTGGGTACTCATGTTCGGTCCGGCAATAGTCACCGATAAAGAGGCGGGAACGGGTGTACAGGGTTGCCCTGCATCCATTTATTGCCCTGCTCTTGTCCTGTGCGTGTTCCGCGCTTCTCCGGAAGTTCCCGGCGCCGAAACGGACGCCGAAGCTCCATGAGATACCCGCACCGGATGACACCTCGCCGACGCCCAGGTGGAGGCTGGCCGAACCCTGCCTTCCGCTGGATGGTGGAAAGGCGGCCTCGCGGTGGGGGAACACCGCCCGGCGGAAGCCGGGGCAGGGCCGGTGGGGAGGTGGGCGACATGACCGACGCGAGCACAGGCCGTGCGCGGAACCGGACGCACCCGGAACCGAACCCTTACCTGCGGGGCCTCTTCGCACCCGTCCACGACGAGATCATCGCCGTCGACCTGCCCGTGACCGGCCGGATCCCCGAATCCCTGCGGGGCCGCTACCTGCGCAACGGCCCCAATCCCCTGCACGTCGAGGACCCGGCCGCCTACCACTGGTTCAGCGGCGAGGGCATGGTCCACGGCGTGCGCCTGCGCGACGGACGCGCCGAGTGGTACCGCAACCGCTGGGTGCGCTCCGACGCGGTGGCCGGGCGGCTCGGCGAGAAGCTGCTGCACGGGCCGCGCCACCTGGACATGGACTTCGCGCCCAACACCCACGTCCAGCTCTTCGCCGGGCACTGCCTCGCGCTCGTCGAGGGCGGGACGCTGCCGTACGAGCTCGATCCCGAGCTGTACACGATCGGCCCGTTCGACTTCCACGGCACGCTGCCCGGCGGGCTGTCCGCGCATCCGGTCGTCGATCCGCGCAGCGGTGAGCTGCACGCGGTGGCGTACTGCCCGGCCTGGCCGTACGTGCAGTACGTCGTCGCCGGTACGGACGGGCGGGTGCGCCGCCATGTCGACATCCCGGTCGTGGGCCGGCCGATGATGCACGACTTCTCCCTCACCGAGCGGTACGTGCTGCTGTACGACCTGCCGGTCGTCTTCACCAGGAGCCGGCCCGGCGGCACCCCGCACCCGGCCTGGGACCCGGCCCGGCCGGCCCGGCTCGGGGTACTGCCGAGGGAGGGCGGGGCGGACGAGGTGCGCTGGCTGGAGATCGAGCCGTGCTTCGTCTTCCACCCCATGAACGCCTACGAGCACGGCGGCCGCTTCATCACCGTCCATCTCGTCCGCTACGACCGCTTCTTCGACCCGGCCGCCGCCGGACACCCGGCCCCCGGCGAACACCTCGCCTGCCTCGAACGCTGGACGGTCGACCTGGCCGCCGGGACCGTGCGGCGGGAGCGGCTGGACGACCGCCCGGTGGAGTACCCCCGCGTCGACCCGCGCCGGCTGACCGGCCCGCACCGCTTCGGCTACGCGATGCGCGAGCGGGAACCGGGGCGGGACACCGGGCTGCTGAAGTACGACCTGGAGCGCGGCACGGTCGCGGAGTTCCGGGTGCCGGCGGGCGGCGACGTGGGCGAGGGGGTGTTCGTACCGGCCGCCCCGGACGCGGCGGAGGACGACGGCTGGGTCCTGGCCTTCGCCTACGACCCCGCGCGCGAGGCCACGGACCTGGTGGTGCTGGCGGCACAGGACTTCGCGGCCGGGCCCGTGGCCCGCGTCCATCTGCCGGTACGGGTGCCGCTGGGTTTCCATGGGAACTGGATTCCCGACCACCACTGATGTACGACGGGGACACGCGCACCCGGCGTGTCGGGTGTGAACGTACTGGAGCGGGCTTGACGGCTAGCCTTACGTAGTCGTCAAGACTGGGGACTTTTCCCCGCAGTACGGACATTTCATCTGCACCCGAGACACATGAAGGACATCTCCCCATGGGCATTCGGAGTCTGCTGCGGAACGCGTTCGCCCGGACCAGGACGGCCGAACGTGACGAACCCAGCCTGCCCCAGCAGAACGCGGGGCCCGACAACACCGCACCGACCCCCTCTGCCGAGGCCCCCAACACCGTGATCGTGCCGGCCCAGCCGACCGCGGAAACGGCGGACCGGGCGGGCGAGCCGGTCGCCGACCGGGCCGCCGAGCGCGTGGCCGAGCCGGTCGCCAACCGGGGCGCCGAGCCGGTCGGCGGGGCCGTGAGCGAGCCGTCCGTCGAGCGCGCGCCCGAGGCCGCCAGCGAGCCGGTCGCCGAGCCCATGGCCGCGCCCGTCGCCGAGCCCGTGGCCGACCTCGTGAGCGAACCGGCAGCCGAGGCCGTCGTCGAGCCCGTGGCCGCGCCCGTCGCCGAGCCTGCGGCCGACCTCGTGAGCGAGCCGGTCGGCGAGACCGTGAGCAAGCCGGCCGTCGAGCGCGCGCCCGAGGCCGTCAACGAGCCGGTCTCCGAGCCCCTGGCCGCGCCCGTAGTCGAGCCCGCCGTCGCGCCCGTGGCCGACCTCGTAAGCGAACCGGCAGCCGAGACCGTCGCCGAGCCCCTGGCCGCACCCGTCGGCGCACCCGTCGCCGCGCCCGGCGGCGAGCGGGTTCCCGATCCGGGGCCGTTGGGGCCGATTCCCACGCCTGGGCCGCACCGGCCCGAGCCGGTGCCGCAGCCCGAGCCCGAGCCGACGCCGATGCCGTCGCCGAAGCCCATCCCCGAGCCGGAGCCGGTGCCGCAGCCCGAGCCGCACCCGGTGCCGGAGCCGGCGCCCGGCCCCGACCCGGAGCCCTCGCCCGCGATGTCGGCCGCACCGGCTGACGCCGACGCCCCTGCCATCAGTCTCGAAAAGGTGCAGGCGACCGCCCCCGCGCTCGTCAGCCTCTACAAGGCGGCCGGTGTCTCGCTGCGCAAGCAGGGGCTCGCCGGGCAGCGGGCGGCCGTCTACCTCGTCCTCGACCGGTCGGGCTCCATGCGGCCCTACTACAAGGACGGCACGGTCCAGCACCTCGCCGAGCAGGCCCTCGGCCTGGCCGCCCACCTCGACGACGACGGCGTCGTGCCCGTCGTCTTCTTCTCCACGGACGTCGACGGCACGGCCGAGATCGACCTCGCCCGGCACCGCGGCCGCATCCAGGAACTGCACGAGTCCTACGGCCACATGGGCCGGACGAACTACCACTGGGCCATCGAGGCCGTCATCGACCACTACACGAAGTCCGGCAGCACGGACCCCGCCTTCGTCATCTTCCAGACCGACGGCGCGCCCTACAGCAAGTCCGCCGCCGAGAAGGCGCTGTGCGAGGCGGCGAAGCTGCCGATCTTCTGGCAGTTCGTGGGCTTCGGCGACCCGGAGGGCAAGGGCTTCGACTTCCTGCGCAAGCTCGACGACCTGCCGGTGCCGGAGCGGCGCGTCGTCGACAACGCGGGGTTCTTCCACGCCGGCCGCGAGCCGAAGGCGCTGTCGGACGACACGCTCTACGCGGAGCTCATGGTCGAGTTCCCCGAATGGCTGGCCGAGGCCAGGGCCGCCGGGATCGTCCGGTAGGCAGTTCCACGACCACGCGGAGGCCGCCCCCGGGACGGGGGGCGGCCTTCGCCGTACCGCCGTGGGCGCGGGCGATCGACCGCACGATGGACAGCCCGAGCCCGGCCCCGCCGCCGAGCCGTTCGCGGCCGGCGCCCCGGCGGAAGGGTTCGAAGAGCGTGCCGACGTCGGCGGCGGGCACGACCGGCCCGGTGTTGACGACGGTCAGCCGGCCGGAGCGGACACGGACGTCGACGCTCCCGCCCGGGTGGTTGTAGCCGACCGCGTTGCGCAGCAGATTGCCGGTGAGCTGGGCGAGCAGGAGCCGGTTGCCGGTGAGCGGGGAGGCCGCCGCGTCCAGGCGGATCCGTACGCCCTCGCGCCGCGCGCTCGCGGCCAGGGAGTGGACCTCCGCGTCCACGACCTCGGCGAGGTCGAACGGTTCGCGGCTGTCGAGGCCGCGCTCGCTGCGGGCGAGCAGGAGCAGGCCGTCGATGAGCCGCTCGGAGTGCCGGTTCGTCTGCAGCAGCGTGGCCTTGGTGCGGGCGAGGTCCTCGGGCGAGGGGTGGCCCTCCAGCCCGATCTGGATCGCGGCCCGCTGGGTGGCCAGCGGCGTGCGCAATTCGTGCGAGGCGTTGGCGATGAACCGCCGCTGGCTGTCGAAGGCGCCCTGCACGGGCCGCAGGAAGAGGCCGGCCGTCCACCAGCCCACGCCGAGCGCGAGCAGCGCGGTCACCAGCAGCGCCACCGCCGACCAGGTGATCAGCTCGTGGGAGGCGGCGGCGCTGACGTCGCCGGAGAGCCGGTGGAGGGTCGTGACGGTCACGGTCTCGTACGGCGGCCGGGCCTCCGCCGGCACGACGGTCCGCGCGATCCGCGTGGCCCGCTCCTGCGTGCCCACGCGCGAGAGGACGTTGACGGTGACGAGCAGCCCGGTGCCGAGCACGGCGAAGACCGCGCCGAACGCGACGGCGATGCGGGCCCGTGCGGTCAGTACGGGCCGTCTCACAGGGCGTACCCGACGCCCTGCACGGTACGGATCAGGGGTGGGTCGCCGAGTTTGCCGCGCAGTTTGCTCATCGCCACGCGCACCGCGCCGGTGAAGGGGTCGGCGTGCGCGTCCCAGGCCCGTTCCAGCAGTTCCTCGGCGCTGACGACGGCGCCGTCCGCCTCGAGAAGGATCTGCAGCACGGCGAACTCCTTGGGCGAGAGGTCCAGCCCCTGCCCGTCCCGCTCGGCCGTGCGCCGCACGGTGTCGAGCCGCAGCCCCGCCTTCTGGAGCAGCGGCGGCGCGGGCCGTGCGCTGCGGCGGCGCAGCGCGCGTACCCGCGAGACGAGCTCGGGGAACTCGAACGGCTTGGGGAGATAGTCGTCCGCGCCCAGGTCGAGCCCGGCGACGCGGTCCTCCATGGAGCCGGCGGCGGTGAGCATCAGGATGCGGGTCCGGGAGCCGGCGGCGACGAGGCGCCGGGTGACGTCGTCGCCGTGCACGCGGGGCAGATCACGGTCGAGGACGACCACGTCGTAGTCGTGCAGCCCGAGGTAGGCGAGCGCGGCGTCCCCGCTGTAGACGGTGTCCACGGCGAACCCGGCCCGCCGCAGCCCGGTGGCCACGAGCTCGGCCAGCACTTCCTCGTCCTCGGCGACCAGCACCCGCATGACGTCGTTCCTCTCGTCCGGCACGCCCCCTTCCTTCCAGAATGCGGGTGTACCAGAGGAGATGTTTCGCGAATGTCTCCACGGGTGCGGGCGGGCACGTCCTAGGCGAAGGCGAAGACGAGGACGAGCAGCACGACGAGAATCGCGAATGTCTCCCACCGGGTCGCACGCCTGAGCGTCCGCAGCGATCCGGGTCTCCCGGACCGGGAGCCCGGTGATCGGCCAGCGTTGTAGTCGTCGGACGAGTCGTCGCTCATCCCGCCATGCTAGCCAGCCGGCTGGTCGGCTAGTCGGCGTAGTCCTTCAGCTTCTCGGTTCTGAGCGTGATGCCGACGGGAGCGGGGAGCTCGACGACGTCGCCGAACCGCCATGAAACGCGCTTGCAGTACTTGCCACAGTCCGGCTCGCTGTACACGACGAGCTTGCACGCTTCCCTGTCGACGAGGAGGTAGACCGGGATCTCGGCAGCCGCATACCCGTCGCGCTTCTCATGACGATCACGCCGGTCCGTGTCCGGGTCGTTCGAGGTGATCTCGACGGTCATCAGCACGCCGTCGGGGTTCGCCCACTCGCCCTGGCCGAGGAAATACTCGTCAAGCGCAAGCGCCCCGTCGGGGCGTGCCCGCCCCTTGCGATACGCCTCGACCTTCAGCCCCTGTTCCGGAAAGAGTGACAGCTCGGGGCGCTGCTGCATGCACCGCTTGAGCAGCCACATGAAAATCTGACCGTGATTGCCGTCGGGCACCGGCTTGACCTCGATCTTTCCACTGATGAGCTCCAGCCGTACGGTCTCGGGGGCCACACGTGCGAGCTCCTCGAAGTCCTCGACGAGGATCAGAGGGCGGTCAGCGGTGTTGGGGGTCATGGCGTCGCCTCCTCCCCTACATGGTGCCCCGACGTCGGCAGGCGCGTCGCGCAACAGGGTCACGTGCGGCTCCTTTCAGGTACGCGGGCAGCCGCCCGCAGTTCGGCGACGCGGGCGCGGACATCGGCGGGCGGCAGGCACGGCGACAGGGCTGGACGGGGTTCGCCGCGGCAGTCGCGGCACAGGCCGCCGGGCAGGGCCTCCGGTCGCCCCGGCACGCCGCACACGGCGCACTCCATGATGCGGAGGGGCACCCGGCGGGCCTCCGGTTCGGGCTCGCGCTCGGGCGGCAGCTTCTCGGCCAGCCGGATGCGCATCAGCGCCGCCGGGGCGTGCACCTGCGGCGGCAGCCCGGCCGTCAGCGCCCTGACCAGCTGCGATTCATCGGCACCGCGCGCGAACCACTCCGCCGCCAGCCCTTCGAGCGCGGCGCAGTCCGCCGCGCTCAGCGCCAGTCGGTCATCGGCGCGGGTCAACGCGGCCAGCGCGGCGTACGCCCGCGAACGTGCGGGACAGGCGACGGGCGCTTTCGGCGGCGGGGCCGCCGCCCCTTCCTCGACGACGTCTCCCGCCCAGAACCGTTCCCACCACCCGTCGTCCCGCGCCGTCCGCGAGAAGTACGTGTGGGTCACCCACCGCATCCCGCCGTCCTCGGCCGCCGCCCGTTCGCGGAAACGCCGCAGGTGACCGGCAGTATGGAGCCGGTTGAGCGCGGTGCGGCACGCGGCCTGGCCGTAGTCGGGGCTCAGTTTGGCGAGGGTCTTCGCGTCCATCGCGGCACCCTCGGGAAGGGCGTCGATGAGTGCGGCGATGGCTGCCTCGCGCCTGGGCAGGTATGCGAAGTCGCCTTTACGGCGAGGCGTTTGGCCGGGGGCGAGGCGCTTGCCGTAGCCCGGGTTGGCCATGACGGATGCGGCCGCGTGCGGGGCGGCGCTAGAGTCTTCGTAAGCCACAGGATCCTCTGGAGATCTTGTTGGTGAGACCCCGGCATGGTGTTGCTAGCACCCTGCCGGGGTTGTTTGTTGCTGCGCACGCTAGGGCTTGGCGACGCGCCGTCGCAACCCGATCACGAAAAGTCATCTCCCTGTGGTATCGCGGCACTTGGCGTCACAGGGGAGGGTGGGTGGGTTGTACCAACCCACCCCTTCATCAGAAACAGGGCTCGACCCCCGGGGCCCGGAGCTCAGAGCACGAATCCGGTGGGAATCACGTGGGAATCACGATCGCTTCGCCCACCGCTGGCCCGCCTTGCCGGCGCCGCAGGCATCCATGGTCAAGGTGCCCGTGACGTCGTCGACGCAGAGCCCCACTCCCATGTTCTTCAGCGACGTGGAACCCGTCGACGACAGCTTCCATTGCTGGAACACCACTCCGTCGCAGGGCGCCATCGACAACCCACGCCAGCCGCGCACGGAAAGGCAGCCGCCCACGGCGGCGTTTCTCAGCATGGAGACGGGGCTCGGCCCGCTGCCCGTCGACACCACCCACTTCTGGGCGTCCCCGCCGTCACAGGGCAGGGTGCCGGTCAGGGACCGGGCGTCGAGGCAGCGGCCCGTGGCCTCGTTGACGAAGCTGTACGTGTCGGCGTCGGCTTCGGCTTCGGCGGCCGACGCCGGCTGGACTCCGGCGAGAACACAGACCAGACCGGCCGCCAGGCCCACGCCGCCGCCCTTGATGCGTACCCCCACGTGCGTCTCCTCCTCCGGTGGACGTCTGCGCATCATGCGGCTGACGAAGCCGTCGGGGAAGCCCACTTCGCGACATCGTGCGGATCCGCGCCGCCGGGTGGCAATCTGAGTGACATGGATGAGCAGTCATGGCGTTCGCATGCCGCCCTCCCCGGGAAGCCGTACTTCACGACTGACACATGCAGTGGTTGTGGATCGGTCGTGCAAGGCATCCACGGCCGGTGGACGTGTTCCAACTGCGGGACGTGCAGCCCCTATCTGGAACCCCCGGAGGGTTGGGCAACCGAGATCACGCCGGAGGAGTTGGCCACCAACACCGTGGGCTACGACTCCGACTCCCCACCCACGGAATAGGCGGCGGCCCCGCCCGTGCGCCCCTTCATCGGGGGCGTTCGGGCAGAGCCCCGGAAGTCAGCGGGCCTGCTTCACCCACCGCTGGGCCGGCCCGCCGCCGCACCCGGCGACGCGCAGCGTCGTCCCGGTGTCCTCGACGCAGTGGCCCGAGGCCACGTCCCTCAGCAGGGTGGCCCGGCCCGGCAGCATCTTCCACTGCTGGTCGGCCGCCGGCATGCACTGGGTCGACGACAGCACGCGCCCCGCGCGGATCTCAAGGCAGCGGCCGTGTGCGGCGTTTTTCAGCGAGTAGACGGGGTTGTCCCCGCCGCTCACCGTGACCAGCCACTTCTGGTCCGAACCGCCGTCGCACGGACGCGTGGCGGTCATCGACCCGCCGTCCAGGCAGCGGCCCGTCGCCTCGTTGACGAAGCTGTACGGCGACGCCTCGGCGGCCGACGCCGGCTGGACCCCGGCGAAGACGGCGGCCAGTCCCGCCGCCACACCGACACCCCACTTGATACGCATCCCCATGATCATCTCCTCCCCTGGTGATCGTCAGCGCATTATGCGGCCGACGCCACGACTTGGAAAGGAATCGCCGATCACTTGGTCACGCCCTCAGCCCCGCCGGACCTCCACCATGAAGCAGCCGAACTCCACCGCGCGCACATGCACCAGCGCCACGTCGGGGTTCTCGAACACCTCGCTCAGCGCCGCGTCCACCTCTGCCGCCGGTATCTCCACGAGCGTGCCGCCCAGGATGCGCCCCTGCGCGTCGTACGCGCGCAGTACGCGTCGGGCGCCGTGCATCGCCTGCGGGTACCCGGAGCCCGGGCTCCGGCCCTCGCACTCCTCGGCGTGAATGAAGACCGGACCCCGCTCGTCGTACGGACCCGGGTCCGCCCCCGTCTCCTTCGCCCAGCGGTGCAGCGGGGCGTACGAGACGAGCACGATCCGCTCGCCCGGCCTGCTGTGGCGCAGGCAGCAGCGGAGGGGAGCGCCGCCGTTCCCGTCCGTGACGGGGTGGCGCCTGACGCCGGCGTCGTCGCGCTCGCGCAGTTGCCGGAGGACGGGCGGGGGGATGGGGTGGGCGCGGTGGGTGACCGTGGTCGTCGTCATGCCGTCCAGCATTCGCCGGGGTGCGGGTGCGGTGCTGGCGGGTATCGGACGTGGGGTTCGGGCGGGAGCCTTTCCCCAATCCCGCCCCTTCCCGAAACCGGGGCTCCGCCCCGGACCCCGAGCTAGGCCGTGACCGTGCCGGTCAGGAACGCCGCCCAGGCGGCGGTGCCGAAGCGTATTCGGGGGCCGTGGGGCCGCTTCGAGTCCCGGACGTGGACGGCCCGGGGGGCCGTCGCCACCTCCAGGCAGTTGCTGCCTTGGGGATCACTGTGGCTGGACTTGCGCCAGGAGGCGGCCACCTCGACGCAAGCAGCGCCTTCACCGTCGCTGTGACGGGACTTCCGCCAGGAAACAGCCACCTCGACGCACGCGACGCCCTCGTCGTCGCTGTAGCTCGACTTGCGCCACACCAGTTCACCGCTCATAGCTCATCCGCAATCCGCTCGATGAAACGTGCAGAGTTCTCCGGGTCCAACGCCTGCGCGCAGATCCTGCCGAAGCGCTGGTCCAGCGCGCTCACTTCGGCCCGCTCGGTGACGAGGCGGCTCGTCTGCTGGCCCATCACGAACCCCAAGCGTTCGTGGTCCTCGGACTCGAGAATCATCAGCGCACCGCTCAGCGCGGACGGCGTGACCCGGTCGTAGGGCAGAACCTGCAGGGTGACGTTGCACTGCCGCCCGGCCGTCAGAAGGTGCAGCAGTTGCTGCTTCTGCACCTCGTTGCCTGCCACGGGGCTCCGCAGCGCGGCCTCGTACACGACGAACGTGAAGGGGATCAGTGGCGTGCGGGTGAGGAGCGCCTGCCTGCTCAGCCGGGTGGCAAGTCGTGCGTTCACCACGTCCTGCTCCACCGGCGGCCACGTACCGCCGAGCAACGCCCGAGCGTACGGCTCTGTCTGCAGCAGCCCCGGGATGAGGACGGTCTCGTACGAGCTGTGCATCACCGCCTCGCTCTCGCGCTGCATGAAGTCGTGCGCCCGCATGGGCAACGACTCCTTCGTCAGATAGGACAGGCCCGCCTTCAGCTTCCCCCTGGCCCCGAACATCTCATCCGCGATCTCCGCCACCCGCGGCGGCACCCGCCTGCGCCCCTGCTCGACCGACTTGATCAGCTCCACCGAGTACTGCACGGCCTCCGCCAGCTCCTCGCGGCTGACGCCCGCCTCGTGCCGCCACAGTTGGAACTGGCTTCCGAAGTAGCGATGGTTGACCGGAAGGTGAGCGCTCTTTTCGAGCATGGGTTCCCCTCTCCTAACCGAGTGGGTACCCCTTGGCCACAGGTCCGTACACCACTCTGCGTGGCCGTTCGGTAACGGATCAGGTTAGGGCCCGACGGGCCCGCAAAGGGCGCGAACGCTTGACACAGCCGTCATAAACACCGCGCGGCACCCCCCTGGCGCTCGGATACGCTAAAGGTGCACCTAAACCCCAAACACACACCGACCAGGGAGCAGCCGCAATGGCTCGACACCTCATCACCAGCGCCCTTCCGTATATCAACGGGATCAAGCACCTGGGCAACATGGTGGGGTCCATGCTTCCGGCGGACGTGTACGCCCGCTTCCTGCGGCAGACCGGCCGCGAGACGCTCTACATCTGCGCGACCGACGAGCACGGCACGCCCGCCGAGCTCGGCGCCAAGGAGCGCGGTCTGCCCGTCGACACGTTCTGCGCCCAGCAGCACGACGCGCAGAAGGCCATTTACGAGGGCTTCGGGCTGTCCTTCGACTACTTCGGCCGCAGCTCCTCGCCCGAGAACCGCGAGATCACCCAGCACTTCGCGCGTCAGCTGCAGAAGAACGGGTTCATCGAGGAGCGGGCGATCCGCCAGGTCTACTCGCTGGCCGACGGCCGCTTCCTGCCCGACCGGTACATCGTCGGCACGTGCCCGCACTGCGGCTACGACAAGGCGCGCGGCGACCAGTGCGAGAACTGCACCCGTGTCCTGGACCCGACGGACCTGATCGACGCCCGTTCCGCCATCAGCGGCAGCAGCGACCTGGAGGTGCGCGAGACCAAGCACCTCTTCCTCCTGCAGTCGAAGCTGCAGGGCGAGGTCGAGGCGTGGATCGACGAGCACGGCAAGGACTGGCCGGTGCTGGCCTCCTCCATCGCCCGCAAGTGGCTGACCGAGGGCCTGAACGACCGTGCCATCACGCGTGACCTGGACTGGGGCGTCCCGGTCCCGGCCGACACGTGGCCGGAGCTGGCGGCCGAGGGCAAGGTCTTCTACGTGTGGTTCGACGCGCCGATCGAGTACATCGGCGCCACCAAGGAGTGGGCGGACCAGGACCCGGAGAACCGCGACTGGAAGTCGTGGTGGTACGAGGCCGACGACGTGCGCTACACCCAGTTCATGGGCAAGGACAACGTCCCCTTCCACACGGTGATGTTCCCGGCCACGCAGCTCGGCACGCGCGAGCCGTGGAAGAAGGTCGACTACGTCAAGGCCTTCAACTGGCTCAACTACTACGGCGGCAAGTTCTCCACGTCCCAGAAGCGCGGCGTCTTCACGCACGACGCCCTGGAGCTGCTGCCCGCCGACTACTGGCGCTACTTCATGATGGCCAACGCCCCCGAGTCGGACGACACGTCGTTCACCTGGGAGCTGTTCTCCTCCACGGTCAACAAGGACCTCGCCGACGTCCTGGGCAACTTCGTCAACCGCGTCCTGTCCTTCTCCCGCAAGCGCTTCGGCGACGACGTCCCGGCCGGCAACGAGGCGGGCGCGGCCGAGTCGGAGCTGGGCCGCCAGGTCGCGGACCTGCTCGCCGAGTACGAGCGGCACATGGAGGAGATGCAGTTCCGCAAGGCGGCGCAGGCGCTGCGCGCCCTGTGGAGCGCGGGCAACTCCTACCTGGAGGCCAAGGCCCCCTGGCTGGAGATCAAGACCGACCCCGAGGGCGCGGCGCTGACCCTGCGCACGGCCATGAACCTCATCCACCTCTACGCGATCGTCTCCGAGCCGTTCATCCCGGCCTCGGCGGCGGCCATGCGATCGGCTTTCCAGCTCGCTGACGACAGCGCCACCTGGGTCACCCAGGACGAGGCCAAGTCCCTGTCGTTCATCCCGGCGGGCACCCCGTTCACCGTGCCGCCGGTGCTCTTCGCGAAGATCACCGAGGACGACCTGGCCGCGTACCGCGAGCGCTTCGGCGGTGGCGAGGAGACGGCCGGCTAAAGGCCCGTACGACCCCGTGCGAAGGGCCCGGAACCTCATGGTTCCGGGCCCTTCGCCCTTGCGTTGATCGTTCGGTAATCGTTCGTTGAGCCCGCCCCGGCACGCTGTAGGCGTCGGGTACGCGGGGGAGACGAGGAAGAGCCGTGTTCGAAAAACGCATCACCGTAAGCGTCCATGCCGACGACGAGCTGGGCCGTCACCGGCTCGTCCGGCAGCTCCGCGTGCTGCCCGGCATCCATGTCGCCTCCCGCAACGGCGCGGGCGCCACCGTCGACGTCCTGGTCATGGGGCGGCACGACGCCGACGCCGCGGGGAAGCTGCGGCGCATGGCCCGCGCCGGCCGGGCACCGCTCGTCGTCGTGGCCGACGAGCTCGGCGAGACCGAGCTGATGGCCATCGCGGAGTACGGCGTCCGGTCGGTGCTGTACCGCCACCGGCTCACTCCGGGGCGCCTGCAGCGGGCCGTGCACAACGCGGCCGGCTGCTGCCCGAGAGTGCCCATAGGCGCGGCCCTGATATGAGCCGGCGGCGCGACGCGAAGGGGCCCGGCGCTAGCGCCGGGCCCCTTCGTCACGCGTCTGCTTCGACTACTTCGTCGGCTTGTACGGCGTCGGCTTGGCCGGGCCCTTGTAGATGCTCAGGTGGAGCTCCTTCAGCCGCGCGTCGTCGACCTCGCTCGGCGCGCCCATCAGCAGGTCCTGCGCGTTGCCGTTGAGCGGGAACGCGATGGTCTCGCGGATGTTCGGCTCGTCGGCCAGCAGCATCACGATGCGGTCGACGCCCGGGGCGATGCCGCCGTGCGGCGGGGCGCCGAACTTGAAGGCGCGCAGCATGCCGCCGAACTCCTTCTCGACCTCTTCCTTCGAGTAACCGGCGATCTCGAAGGCCTTGTACATGACCTCGGGCTCGTGGTTACGGATGGCGCCGGAGGACAGCTCCGTGCCGTTGCAGACGATGTCGTACTGCCAGGCCAGGATGTCCAGCGGGTCCATCGTCTCCAGGGCCTCGAGGCCGCCCTGGGGCATGGAGAAGGGGTTGTGCGAGAACTCGATCTTGCCGGTCTCCTCGTCCTTCTCGAACATCGGGAAGTCGACGATCCAGCAGAAGCGGAAGACGTTCTCCTCGAACTGGCCGGCACGCTTGGCGGCCTCGACGCGGACCGCGCCCATGATCTTGGAGACCTCGTCGAACTCACCGGCGCCGAAGAACACGGCGTGGCCGGGCTCGAGACCCAGACGCTCGGCGAGGGCCTTGACGTTCTCCTCCGTGAGGAACTTGGCGATCGGGCCGGTCAGCGCGTTGCCCTCGCCCACGCGGACCCAGGCCAGGCCCTTCGCGCCCTGCTCGACCGCGTAGTCGCCGAGGCCGTCGAAGAACTTGCGCGTCTGGTCCTGCAGGGCCGGCACCGCCAGCGCCCGGACGTGCTTGCCGGCGAACGCCTTGAACTCCGAGCCCTCGAAGACGTCGGTGACGTCCACGAGCTCCAGCTTGGCGCGCAGGTCCGGCTTGTCGGAGCCGTACTTGAGCATCGCCTCGCGGAAGGGGATGCGCGGGAACGGCGAGGTGACGTGGCGGCCGTTGCCGAACTCCTCGAAGAGGTCGGTCATGACCTTCTCGATGACCTGGAAGACGTCCTCCTGCTCGACGAAGGACATCTCCATGTCGAGCTGGTAGAACTCGCCCGGCGAGCGGTCGGCGCGGGCGTCCTCGTCGCGGAAGCACGGGGCGATCTGGAAGTAGCGGTCGAAGCCCGCGATCATCAGCAGCTGCTTGAACTGCTGCGGGGCCTGCGGCAGTGCGTAGAACTTGCCGGCGTGCAGCCGCGAGGGCACCAGGAAGTCGCGCGCGCCCTCGGGGGAGGTCGCGGACAGGATCGGGGTGGCCAGCTCGTTGAAGCCGAGGCCGGTCATCTTCTCGCGGATGGAGGAGATGACGGCCGAGCGCAGCATGATGTTGCGGTGCATGCGCTCGCGGCGCAGGTCGAGGAAGCGGTACTCCAGGCGGCGCTCCTCGTTCACCCCGTCATCGGCGTTGATCGTGAAGGGGATCTGCTCGGCGGCGCCCAGCACCTCCACCTCGGTGACCTCGACCTCGATCTCGCCGGTGGGCAGCTCGGGGTTGACGTTCTCGGCGCCGCGGCTCATGACCTTGCCGTCGACGCGGACGACGGTCTCCTTGGTCAGGTGGCTGAGCGCCTCGTTGGCCTGGGTGCCGGGGCGGGCCACGAGCTGGACCAGACCGTGGTGGTCGCGCAGGTCGATGAAGAGGATGCCGCCCAGGTCACGCCGATTGTGCAGCCAGCCACTCAGTCGCACGTCGGTGTCGACGTCAGCCGCACGGAGCTCGCCGCAGTTGTGGGACCGGTACCGATGCATCATTCATCCAAGTCGTGGTCGTGGCCGTTGATCGGGGTCGCGCTGCAGAAGACCGTCGGCCTGGGTTAGCGTGCGGTCAGTGTGCGTACAGCACCAGGCAAGGGTATCGCCCCACCCGGCATCGGTGGTCTCCGCTGCACACACCTGGCACACCTGCATAAAGTGGGACAATGCGCACCGAGGACGTTCTGGCTGCCCTGGCCACCGGCCTGTGGACCTGGGACAACGCCGCCGGAGCCGTCACCCTCGACGCCGAGGCCAGGCGGCTGCTGGGCCTGAGCGACCACGTGGAGCTGACCGAGAGCGCCGTCCGCGCCCGCTTCCACGCGGTCGACTGGCTGGAATTCCGGGGCGTCCTCGCCCTCTCCGCCGCCGAGGGCACGCTCGGCGAGCTCCGCATGCGCGTGGTCGACGACGCGGGCAGGACGCTACGGACCGTACGGCTGCGCACCCGGCCGACGCGGGGCGGCTTCGACCACCTCATGCTCGGCACCGTCGAAGAGGTCCCCGAGGCGCTGGAGGGCACCTCCACCGTCCGGCTGCCCGTCGTGGCCGACTGGCACCGCAACCGCGAGGCGTTCCTGCTGGACGCCGGCCGCGCGCTGGCCGAGGCGCACTCCACGGTCGAGGTGCTCCGGGTGGCGGCCCGGCTGTCGATGCCGGGCTTCGAGCCCTCGGGGCTGGCCGTCTTCGTCGGGGAAGCCGGCCGGGTGAAGGTCATCGGCCACCACGGCTACGGCCCCGGCGAGGCCGAACCCTTCCTCGACCAGCCGCTGGACGCCGCCTACCCGGCCGCCGAGGTCATCCGCACAGGCCGGGCGATCTATCTCCCCGCGCCCGAGGACTACCGGCGCCGCTTCCCCGACGCCTACCGGAAGGTCGCCCACTTCGGCCGCACGTCCTGGGCGTTCCTGCCGCTGATCAACGCCGGCCGCACCATCGGCGCCTGGATGGCCGGCTTCAGCGCCCCGGTCACCTTCACCCCCGACGAGCGCTCGGTGCTCACCACCGTCGCCCGGATGCTCGCCCAGGCCCTGGGCCGCGCCAGCGTCACGGAGTCGGAGAAGGAGCTGTCGGTCGGCCTGCAGCGCACGATGATGCCCACCGTCCAGCCCGACATCCCCGGCATGTCGGTCGCGGCCCGCTACGTGCCCACCGGCGGCGGCCTGGAGGTCGGCGGCGACTGGTACGACATGATCCCGCTGCCCTCGGGGAAGATCGCCCTGGTCATCGGCGACGTCCAGGGCCACGACGTACGGGCCGCCGGGCTCATGGGCCAGCTGCGGATCGCCCTGCGCGCCTACGCGTCCGAGGGCCACCACCCGGACGCGGTCCTCTCCCGGGCCTCCCGCTTCCTGGCCGGGATCAACGGCGAGGGCGACGGCGGCGCGGACCAGCGCTTCGCCACGTGCCTGTACATCGAGGTCTGCCCCGCCAGCGGGCTGCTGGTCATCGCCCGCGCCGGCCACCCCGACCCCGCGATCCGGCTCAGCGACGGCACCCTGCTCGTGCGGCCCACGGTCGGCGGGCTGCCGCTCGGGATCATCCCCGACACCGACTACCCCACCAGCCGTGTCGTCCTCGAACCCGGCGAGACGATGCTCGTGTGCACCGACGGCCTCATCGAGACCGGCGGCCACGACCTGGAGACCGGCTGGGCCCGGCTGCGGGAGATCATCGAGGACCACCCCCTCGACCGCGAGGACGGCAACCTGGAGACGCTGGCCGACGCCCTCGTCCAGGCCGTGCACGGCCCGCCGTCGCACTACACCACCGGTCCGCTCATCGACCGCCGCGAGGACGACATCGCCCTGCTGCTGCTCCGCCGGGAGGCGCCCGCCCCCGCCGCGCTGGGCGCCCCCGCCGCCCCGGCCCGCCCGGCCCGGCGCACGGTCCTGACCATCGCCCAGGCCGAGCCCGAGCGCATCGCGGAGGCCCGGCAGCAGATCCGCGAGCTCATGCACGACTGGCCCGACGGGGACCAGACCGACTCGGCGGTGCTGATGGTCTCCGAGATGGTCACCAACGTGCTGGTCCACACCGACGGCGACGCGGTGCTGACCGCGGAGATATCGGGCCGCCCGGGCGGGCGCCGGGTGCGCGTCGACGTCGCCGACGCCAGCGACGAGCTGCCGCACCGGCGTCACCCGGGGGAGATGGCCTCCTCCGGGCGCGGCCTGGTCCTGATGGAGATCCTGGCCGGGGCGTGGGGCGTCGACCCGCGTGGCGAGGGCAAGAACATCTGGTTCGAGCTGTACGAGGCGGACTCGGACGCGGGCTTCGAGGCGATCACCTAGCGCGCGGGCGCCCGGCGCCTAGGCGTGATCGGCCGGAACGGTGCCCAGCCGGCCCGCCTGGAAGTCCTCGAATGCCTGGGCCAGCTCGGCGTGGGTGTTCATCACGAACGGCCCGTAGTGCCGCATCGGCTCCCGGATCGGCCGCCCGCCCAGCAGCACGACCTCGAAGTTCGGGCTGCGGGACTCCTGCGTCGCGTCCGCCCGGAGCGTGAGCGCGTCGCCGGCGCCGAAGACCACGGTCTGCCCGCTGCGGAACGGCCGCTGCCCGGCGCCCGCCGTGCCGCGCCCGGCGAGCCCGTAGGCCAGGGCGTTGAAGTCCGGGCGCCAGGGGAGGGTGAGCTCGGCGCCGGGGTTCAGGGACACGTGCATCATCGTGATGGGCGTGTGGGTGATGCCCGGGCCCTGGTGCCCGTCGATGTCGCCGGCGATCAGCCGCAGCAGCGCGCCGCCGTCGGACGAGGTGAGCAGCGTGACCTTGCCGCCGCCGATGTCCTGGTAGCGCGGCGGCATCATCTTGTCCTTCTTCGGCAGGTTCACCCACAGCTGGAGGCCGTGGAAGAGCCCGCCGCTGACGACGAGCGCCTCCGGCGGCGCCTCGATGTGCAGCAGGCCGGAGCCCGCGGTCATCCACTGGGTGTCGCCGTCGGTGATGGTGCCGCCGCCCCCGTGGGAGTCGCGGTGGACGAACGTTCCGTCGATCAGGTAGGTGACGGTCTCGAAGCCGCGGTGCGGGTGCCACGGGGTGCCCTTCGGCTCGCCCGGCGCGTACTCCACCTCACCCATCTGATCCATCATGATGAACGGGTCGAGGTGGGTGTAATCGATCCCCGCGAAGGCCCGGCGCACCGGGAAGCCCTCGCCCTCGAAGCCGCCCGGAGCGGTGCCGACGTGCAGCACCGGTCGCTGGGTGCCACCGGCGGGCGCGGCCACGCGCGGCAGGGTCAGCGGATTGTCGACGGTCACTGCGGGCATGGTGAGCCTCCTCGGTCTGTCCGCGTTCAATTTAGTTGAAGAGTGAACAACCCACAAGGCCGAGTCCATTCCCCGACACGGAACACACCATTCCGCTCTCAGGGTGGACACTTGATCAATGCGCCTGAAATACGCCGCCCTCCTCGCGTCCGTGCTGGCCCTGGCCGTCGCCGGCCTGCTCGTGGCCAACCGGGGCCTGGCCACGGACGCACCGCTGGCGGACGGCGACGCGACGGGGCACTACAAGGAGCCGCGGGAGGTGGGCGACGCCGCCGCGGAGGCCATGGCGGAGGTCGTGCGGAGCGTGACCGCCCCCGGGCGCCGGGCGGACGGCGCCGGCCGCCCCGAGGCCCTGCGTGCCTCGCGGCCGCCCGTCGCGGCGGAGGCGGCCCCCTCGGCGGCCGTGGGACCGCTGTTCTACACCGCCCAGGGCGCCCCGGCCCACGGCTGCACCGCGAGCGTGGTGCACAGCCCCGGGCAGGACCTGGTCGTCACCGCCGCGCACTGCGTGTACATGGACGGCTTCCGCACGGACCTGGCGTTCGTGCCCGGCTACCAGGACGGGACGGCGCCGTACGGGGTGTGGGTGCCGACCTCGATCGACGTCGCCCCGGAATGGGCCGAGAACCGGGACCCGGACCACGACGTGGCGTTCCTGCGGGTCCGCCCCGCGACCGGGAACACCCCGCTCGAGCGGGTCACCGGCGCGCAGCGCGTCCGCTTCGGCTCCCCGGCGGCGCTGCCGGCCCGGGTACTGGGCTACCCGAACGCCGGAGAACGGCCGGTGGCCTGCGAGAACGCCACGGAGTCCGAGAGCCGCACCCAGCTGCGCTTCGCGTGCGAGGGGCTGCCGAACGGCACGAGCGGCAGCCCGTTCCTGACGGACGTGGACCCGGCCACGGGCCTGGGCACGCTCGTGGGGGTCCTGGGCGGCAAGGACGAGGGCGGCGACGAGGAGACCTCGTACAGCCCGTACTTCGGGGACGCGATCGAGCGGCTCTACCGGCGCGCGACGACGCGCTGAGGCACCGGCACCGGCTAGCCGTACATCCGCCGCATGGCGAAGTCGACCATCTGCTCCACCGACTTCGCGTCGAAGACGATGCGGTGGTCGCCCTCCATGTCCAGGACGAAGCCGTAGCCCGTCGGCAGCAGGTCTATGACCTCGGCACCCGTGATCACGAAGTACTTGGACTCCTTGCCCGCGTACCGGCGCAGCTCCTTGAGCGAGGTGAACATCGGGATCACCGGCTGCTGGGTGTTGTGCAGGGCCAGGAAGCCGGGATTGTCACCGCGCGGGCAGTAGACCTTGGAGTTGGAGAAGATCGTCTGGAAGTCCTCGGCGGACATCTGGCCCGTGGTGAACGCACGGACCGCGTCCGCGAGGGACGGGGGCGACGGCTCGGGGTAGAGCGGCTGTTCGCCGTAGCCGCCCTGCTGCTGCGGGGGGACGTAGCCCTGCTGTGCCGCGTTCTGGTCGTAGCCGTACATGCCCTGAAGAGTAACGAGTCACAGTTGGGCGATCAGGTCTTGCGTCTTATTACCGGCCGGTAGCATCATGGAGCTTACTGACCGGTACGCACAGAGGATCGCCCTCCCGTCACCTACGGAGCCGTCTGTCATGGGCCACTACAAGTCGAATCTCCGCGATATCGAGTTCAACCTCTTCGAGGTTCTCGGCCGCGACAAGCTGTACGGCTCCGGTCCGTTCGCGGAGATGGACGTCGAGACCGCCAAGGACATCCTGGCGGAGATCACGCGCCTCTCGGAGAACGAGCTGGCCGACTCCTTCGCCGACGCCGACCGCAACCCCCCGGTCTTCGACCCCGAGACCAACACCGCCCCGGTTCCGGACACCTTCAAGAAGAGCTACCAGGCGTACATGGACGCCGAGTGGTGGCGCCTGGGCATCCCGGAGGAGATCGGCGGCACCACCGCCCCGCGCTCGCTGATCTGGGCCTACGCCGAGTCCATCCTGGGTTCCAACCCGGCCATCTGGATGTACTCCTCGGGCCCGGCCTTCGCCGGCATCCTCTTCGACGAGGGCACCGAGCAGCAGAAGCACATCGCGAAGATCGCGGTGGAGAAGCAGTGGGGCTCCACCATGGTGCTCACCGAGCCGGACGCCGGCTCGGACGTGGGCGCCGGCCGCACGAAGGCCGTCAAGCAGGAGGACGGCTCCTGGCACATCGAGGGCGTGAAGCGCTTCATCACCTCGGGTGAGCACGACATGGCGGAGAACATCCTCCACTACGTCCTCGCCCGCCCCGAGGGCGCCGGCCCGGGCACCAAGGGCCTGTCCCTCTTCCTCGTGCCGAAGTACGAGTTCGACTTCGAGACCGGCGAGCTGGGCGAGCGCAACGGCGTCTACGCCACCAACGTCGAGCACAAGATGGGCCTGAAGGCCTCCAACACGTGCGAGATGACCTTCGGCGACAAGCACCCCGCCAAGGGCTGGCTCATCGGCGAGAAGCACGACGGCATCCGCCAGATGTTCATGATCATCGAGTTCGCCCGCATGATGGTCGGCACGAAGGCGATCGCCACCCTCTCCACCGGCTACCTCAACGCGCTGGAGTACGCCAAGGAGCGCGTGCAGGGCCCGGACCTGGCCAACTTCATGGACAAGACCGCGCCCAAGGTCACCATCACCCACCACCCCGACGTGCGCCGCTCGCTGATGACGCAGAAGGCGTACGCGGAGGGCATGCGCGCCCTGGTGCTCTACACCGCCTCCATCCAGGACGAGATCATGGTCAAGGAGGCCGCGGGCGAGGACTCCAAGGCGCTGCACGGCCTCAACGACCTGCTCCTGCCGATCGTCAAGGGCTACGGCTCCGAGAAGTCCTACGAGCAGCTCGCCCAGTCGCTCCAGACCTTCGGCGGCTCCGGGTACCTGCAGGAATACCCGATCGAGCAGTACATCCGCGACGCGAAGATCGACACCCTCTACGAGGGCACCACGGCGATCCAGGGCCAGGACTTCTTCTTCCGGAAGATCGTCCGCGACCAGGGCCAGGCCCTGAACACCCTCTCCGAGGAGATCAAGAAGTTCCTGGCCACCGAGGCCGGCGGCGAGGACCTGGCCGGCGCCCGCGGCGCTCTCGCCCAGGCCGCGGTGGACCTGGAGGCGATCGTCGGCAAGATGATCACCGATCTCACCGCCACCGGCGAGGACGTCAAGAACATCTACAAGGTCGGCCTGAACACCACCCGCCTGCTGCTGGCCTCCGGTGACGTCGTCGTCGCCTACCTGCTGCTCAAGGGCGCGGCCGTGGCCGCCGAGAAGCTCGCCGACGCCTCCCCCAAGGACAAGGCGTTCTACACCGGCAAGATCGCGGCGGCGAAGTTCTTCACGACCGACGTCCTGCCGCGCGTCTCCGTCGAGCGCTCGCTCGCCGAGGCCGTCGACAACTCCCTGATGGAGCTCGACGAGGCCGCGTTCTAAGCGGACCCGAGCACACCGTTCGACAGGGGCAAGAGCCGGGCGCCGAAAGGCCGCCCGGCTCTTGCCCCGATCCTTATCCTGAGGCCATGAGCTCTGCGCACCGCTTCGACCGCGGCCACACCGACGACCTGATGACCTTCCTCGCGGCCAGCCCCTCGCCGTACCACGCGGTGGCGAACTCCGCCGAGCGGCTGGAGAAGGCCGGCTTCCGCCAGGTCGCGGAGACCGACGCCTGGGACGGGCAGGCCGGCGGCAAGTACGTGCTGCGCGGCGGTGCCGTCATCGCCTGGTACGTGCCCGAAGGCGCGGGCCCCGCCACTCCGTTCCGCGTCATCGGGGCGCACACCGACTCGCCCAACCTGCGCGTCAAGCCGCTGCCGGACACCGGGGCGCACGGCTGGCGGCAGGTGGCCGTGGAGCTCTACGGCGGCACCCTGCTCAACACCTGGCTCGACCGCGACCTGGGCCTGTCCGGGCGGGTCACCCTGCGGGACGGCAGCCACCACCTCGTCAACGTCGACCGGCCGCTGCTGCGCGTGCCGCAGCTGGCCGTCCACCTCGACCGCGGCGTCAACCAGGACGGCCTCAAGCTCGACAAGCAGCGCCACATGACGCCCATCTGGGGCCTGGGCGAGGTGGCCGAGGGCGACCTGATCCGCTTCGTCGCCCAGGAGGCCGGGCTGGACGCCGGGGAGATCAGCGGCTGGGACCTGATGGTCCACAGCGTCGAGGCGCCCGCCTACCTCGGGCGCGACCGCGAGCTGCTGGCCGGCCCGCGCATGGACAACCTGCTGTCCGTGCACGCCGGTCTCGCCGCCCTCACCGCCGCCGCGTCCACCTCCCCCACCGACCTCACCGCCATCCCGGTGCTGGCCGCCTTCGACCACGAGGAGAACGGCAGCCAGTCCGACACCGGCGCCGAGGGCCCCCTCCTCGGCAACGTCCTGGAGCGCTCCGTCTTCGCCCGCGGCGGTACGTACGAGGACCGCGCCCGCGCCTTCGCCGCCACCGTCTGCCTGTCCTCCGACACCGGTCACGCCGTGCACCCCAACTACCCCGAGCGGCACGACCCCGGCCACCACCCGATGCCCAACGGCGGCCCGATCCTCAAGGTCAACGTCAACCAGCGCTACGCCACCGACGGCGGCGGGCGGGCCGTGTTCGCCGCCGCCTGCGAGCGGGCGGGCGTGCCGATGCAGCACTTCGTCTCCAACAACGCGGTGGCCTGCGGCACCACCATCGGCCCCATCACCGCCGCCCGGCACGGCATCACCACGGTCGACATCGGCGTGGCGATCCTGTCGATGCACTCCGCGCGCGAGCTGTGCGGTGCCGAGGACCCCTACCTGCTGGCCTCCGCGCTGACCGCCTTCCTGGAAGGCTGATATACACCCCCCGAGACGCATCACCACGCGAACGTCCCACCGGGGGAACCAGCATGACCAGCCGTAACCTGCGGATCGCCGCCGCGCTCGCCGCCGTGGCCGCCCTGACCCTCACCGCCTGCGACAGCGGCGGTGAGGGCACCGCCGCCGACAAGGGCGAGAAGGCGGACAAGGCCGCGCCGGCCTCCGGCGCACCGGCGTCCGCCGCCGCGGAGCCCGCCGTCCCCTCGCCCGAGAACCCCTGCGACGGCGCCCTCAAGGTCGAGGTCAGGACGGCGAAGTCCCCTGCCCCGCACACCCTGCTGGTGGCGACCAACACCTCCGACAAGCTCTGCCTCGTCGACGGCTTCCCGTACCTGCGCTTCGACCAGGACCAGGCCACGGTCGCCCCCGTCGAGGAGAGCGCGCCCCAGGACCGGATCGGGATCCGCCCCGGCAAGTCCGCCTACGCCGCGGTCCTGACCTCCGCCGGCGGCAAGGGCCGCGACGTCACCCGGCTCTCGGTCACCTTCCAGGGCCCCGACCGCCTCAAGCCCGATCCCCTCCCGGGCGCCCCCGCCCGGCCGGCCCTGCCGGACGGCAAGCTGCACGTCGACGACACGGTCCGCACGACGTACTGGATGTACGACGAGGCCACCGCCCAGGAGTGGGTGGTCCCCCGCGGCGACACCGCCAGGCCCGCCATGTGATTCGCGGGCCCCGGCCGGGGTACCCGCCTCCATGCCCAGCCGGCGGGCCCACGGCCCCCGGCACGGCCGATCACCTTGGGAGGCGTTTCCCCATGGGCATGGGATGGTGCATCGCTCTGATCGCGGCGGGAGGCATCCTCACGTTCGCGGTCGACTGGCACGTGCAGGGGATGAACCTCACCCTCGTGGGCCTCATTCTGATGGCGGCCGGGATCCTCGGCCTGTGCGCCTACGTGAGCATCTTCAAGCGGCGCAGGGTGCAGCCGCCGCCCCCGGCGGCCCCCGTCGTCGAGGAGGAACACCGGTACGTGCGCTGAGCGGCCGCCGGGCCCGCGCGGCCCGGCGGCTCAGCCGTCGAAGCCCGCCAGCACCAGCGGCAGCCGGCCGGCGCCGCCGGCCACCACCCGCACCGGAACACCCCAGTCCTGCTGGTGCACATGGCAGGCCGGGTACTCGTTGGCCGGGTCGTCGTCGCAGGAGGCGGCCATCGCGGAGACGTGCAGCACACCCTCGCTCTCCCCGTCCGCCAGCACCAGCTCCCGGCGCAGATCCGTCCCCTGGCCCGCACCCTGGGCGAGCAGGCCGGGCGGCGTGGAGCTGACGATCAGCCGCGTGGAGGGACCGTAGCGGGTGTCCAGCTTCTGCCCGGCCGGGGCCTGGAAGACCACGTCCAGCAGCAGCGTCCCGGGCGCGACGTCCGTCGCCTCGCGCCGCGTGCGGTGCGCCACGGACTCCACCCGTACCGCCTCCTCCGGCAGCCGCAGCCGCGTCAGCCGGTGCCGGGCGGACTCGACCACGACGATGTCGTCGTCCACGAGGACGGCGTCCGAGGGTTCGCGCAGGTCGGTGGCGAGCGTGGTCACCTCGCCCGTCGCCGGGTCGTAGCGGCGCAGCGCGTGGTTGTAGGTGTCGCAGACGGCCACCGAGCCGTCGGGCAGGACGGTGACGCCGAGCGGGTGCTGCAGCAGCGCCTGGGCGGCGTCGCCGTCGCGGTGCCCGAAGTCGAAGAGCCCGGTGCCCACGGCCGTACGGACGGCGAACACGTCGCCGTCGCGCTCGACCCAGCGCAGCGCCGAGGTCTCGGCGTCGGCCAGCCACAGCCGGTCCTCCGTCGCGGCCAGGCCGGACGGCTGGGCGAACCACGCCTCGGCCGCGGGCCCGTCCACCAGGCCCTCGTTGGTGGTGCCGGCCGCCGCCTCGACCGTCCGGGTCGCCGGGTCGTACGTCCACAGCTGGTGGACGCCCGCCATGGCGATCCACACGCGGTCCGCGAACCAGGCCACGTCCCAGGGCGAGGAGAGCGCCACGTCGAAAGCCGGGCCGGAGGTGGGCGAGCCCTGCATCCACTGCCGGCCGGTGCCGGCGACGGTCGTGACCGCGCCCGTGGCCGGGTCGTAGACGCGCAGGGCGTGGTTGACGGTGTCGGCGACGACGACCGTGCCGTCGGGCAGCAGGGTGAGGCCCTGCGGCTCGTTGAAGCTCGCGGGAGTGTCGGTGAAGCCGCGCTCACCGCTGCCCACGCGGCGCACGACGCTCTCCCCGTCGGCCTCCAGCTCGACCAGCTGGTGCCGGGTGGTGTCGGTGACGAGGAGGTTGCCGGAGGGCAGCCGCAGCGCCTTGCCGGGGAAGCGCAGGTCGGTGGCGACGGGCTCGGGGGCGACGTAGGGCCCGTCGCCGCGCCGCAGGGTGCCCTTGGGCCCGTGCTCGGCCTCGAGCTCGGCGACGAGCGTCGCCAGGGCGTGGGCGTGGCCCTCGCCGGCGTGCTGGGCGACGATGTAGCCCTCGGGGTCGATGACGACGAGCGTGGGCCAGGCGCGGACGGCGTACTGCTTCCAGGTCGCGAGGTCGGGGTCGTCGAGGACGGGGTGGTGGACGCCGTAGCGCTCGACGGCGTCGACGACGGCCTGGTGGTCCGCCTCGTGGACGAACTTCGGCGAGTGCACGCCGATGATCACCAGGGTGTCGCGGTGCTTCTCCTCGAGCTCGCGCAGCTCGTCCAGGACGTGCAGGCAGTTCACACAGCAGAACGTCCAGAAGTCCAGGATGACGATGCGTCCTCGCAGGTCAGCGAGGGTGAGGTCGTTGTCGCCGGTGTTCAGCCAGCCGCCGGTGCCGATGAGTTCGGGGGCGCGGACACGTGCTCGAGGGGCCATGCCCCCATCCAACAACACGCACGCTCAGTCGCATTCCCCCGGCCGGGAACGGACATACGGCGTTAACGTCCCAGCACCCTGTCCTTCAGGGCCGGGAAGTCCTCGCGGGTCTTGGCCACGCGTGCGAGGTCCAGGTCCACGGTCAGCACCTGCTCGTCCGGGCCGGCCTCGGCGAGGACCTCGCCCCAGGGGTCGACGACGATGCTGTGGCCGGCCTGTTCCACGCCGCCGTTCGTGCCGGCGGTGCCGCAGGCCAGGACGTACGCCTGGTTCTCCACCGCCCGGGCCCGGGCCAGCAGCGTCCAGTGCTCGCGGCGCCGGGCCGGCCAGCCGGCGGGGACGGTGAAGAGCTGTGCGCCGGCGTCGACGAGGGCGCGGAACAGCTCGGGGAAGCGCAGGTCGTAGCAGGTCGCCAGGCCCAGGGTGGTGTCGGGCAGGCGCACGGTGACGGGCTCGGTGCCGGCGCCCATCAGGACGGCCTCGCCCCGGTCGAAGCCGAAGCGGTGGATCTTGCGGTAGGTGTGGGCGAGGTCGCCGGAGGGGGAGAAGACGAGGGAGGTGTTGTAGATCGGGCCGCTGGGGTCCCGTTCGACGATGGAGCCGGCGTGCAGCCAGACGCCCGCGTCGCGGGCGGCCCGCGCCATGGCGTCGGCGGTGGGGCCGTCCAGGGGCTCGGCCTCGGCGGCGAAGGACTCGTAGGCGAAGGCACCGACCGGCCAGAGCTCCGGCAGGATCACGAGGTCGCTGCCCCGCTGTTCACGCACGAGCCGCGCCGCGCGGGCGCGCCGGGCGTCGACGCCCTCGTCCGGGTCCACGCTGAACTGGATCAACGAGGCGCGCACAGTACCACCACTCTCCGCATCCCTCACACGAAACCTCTGCCGAGGCGACCGTCCGCAGCGTAACTTAACGGCATAGGCCCCAGACAGCACTTGCCTCGCTCGCACGTACGCATCCGCCCTGCCGCCAGCAACGCCCGAGGGATCAGCCCGTGACAGTCCACCCCAGCCTTCAGCCGGCGATCGACGCCTGGACCCACTCCATCGAATCCGTCAACGAGTTGGTGAGACTCCTCGCCGAGAGCGACTGGAACCGCGCCACCGAGTGCCCGGGCTGGTCGGTGCGCGATGTGGTCTCGCACATCATCGGGGTGGAGTGCGAAATGCTGGGCGAGCCACGGCCGATCCACACGCTGCCGCGCGATCTGCGGCACGTCACCGACGAGTTCTCGCGCTACATCGAGGTGCAGGTCGACGTGCGGCGCTGTCACACCGCGCTGGAGATGAGCTCGGAGCTCGACTACACGATCATCCGGCGCTCGCGGCAGCTGCGCAACGAGCACCGTTCCCCGCAGACCCCGGTGCGCTGGCCGCTGGGCACCACCGCCGAGCGGACGTTGGAGCGGATGCTGACGCTGCGGGCGTTCGACGTGTGGACGCACGAGCAGGACCTGCGCCGGGCCCTGGGCATGCCGGGCAACCTCGACTCGCCGGCCGCGGCCCTGAGCCGGGACTTCCTGCTGCTCGCGCTGCCCAAGGTGGTGGCGCAGGACGCGGGGGCGCGGCCGGGTTCGACGGTGGTCTTCGACGTGCACGGGCCGCTGGAGTTCCTGCGGACCGTGCGGGTGGGGCCGCAGGGCAAGGGGACGCTCGACAGCAGCGTCTCGCTGGGGCCCACGGTGACGTTCGCGCTGGACTGGGAGACGTACGCCCGCCTGGCGTGCGGGCGGGTGCGGCCCGAGGCGGTCGCGGACCGGATCAAGGTCGAGGGCGACCGTGAGCTGGCGGACGCGGTCCTGCGGGAGTTCGCGGTCACGCCCTGAGGCCGCCGCCGCCCGGGCGCACCGGTACGTGCACGCTCGCCACGCGGGAGGCGACGATCCGTTCCCGTTCGCGCCGCTCGGTGCGGCCCCGCAGGCGCAGGATCTGTGACAGCCCCAGCGCCTGCAGGACGAACACGGAGGCGAAGGCCACCCGGTAGTCGTCGTGCGTGGCGTCCAGCAGGAGGCCGACGGCCAGCAGCGTGGTGATGGAGGCGATGAAGCCGCCCATGTTGACGATGCCGGAGGCGGTGCCCTGCCGCTCGGGCGGGTTGGCGGGGCGGGCGAAGTCGAAGCCGATCATCGAGGCGGGGCCGCAGGCGCCCAGGACCGCGCAGAGCGTGACGAGCAGCCACAGGGGGGCGTGTGCCCCGGGCCAGCCGATGGCCAGGGCCCACAGCAGGGCGGTGGCCCCGAGCGTGCCGAGCGCGAGCGGCAGCCGGGCGTCGTGATGGCGGCCGATGATCTGCCCGTAGACGAGCCCGACGGCCATGTTGACCAGGACGACGAGCGTCAGCAGGGAGCCGGCCGTCCCGCGGCTGAGTCCTTGCGCCTCGACCAGGAAGGGCATGCCCCACAGCAGGAGGAAGACCATCGCGGGGAACTGGGTGGTGAAGTGGACCCACATCCCCAGCCGGGTGCCAGGTTCGCGCCAGGCCCGGGCGATCTGCCGCCGGGCGGAGTCCCTGCCGGGGCGGGGGCCGGCGGCGGGCGCGCTGCCGGCGGGGTGGTCCTTGAGGAAGACCAGCATCAGCACGAGGACGAGCAGGCCGGCAAGCGCGCTGCCCGCGAACGTCCGGGTCCAGCCGGCCTGCTGGAGCAGCCGGGCCAGCACGATGGTCGAGACGAGGTTGCCCGCCATCCCGAACAGGGCCGCGACCTGCGCGATCATCGGGCCGTTGCGGGCGGGGAACCAGCGGGCGCCCAGGCGCAGCACGCTGATGAACGTCATCGCGTCGCCGCAGCCCAGCAGGGCGCGGCAGGCCAGGGCCATGCCGTAGGAGTGGGAGAGGGCGAAGCCGAACTGGCCGGTGGTGAACAGGACGGTGCCCAGGGCGAGCACCTTCTTGGTGCCCAGCCGGTCGACCAGCAGGCCGACGGGTATCTGCATGCCCGCGTAGACGAGCAGTTGGAGTATGGAGAAGGTCGACAGGGCCGAGGCGCCGATGTGGAAGCGCTCGGTGGCGTCGATGCCGGCGACGCCGAGGCTGGTGCGGAAGATGATGGCGACGAAGTACACGGCGACGCCGGTCCCCCAGACGCCGATCGCCCGGCGGCCGCCGGGAGGGTCGCCGGGCAGTGCCGTGGAGCATGGGCTCATCGAGTGTCCCCCCGGGCCAGATTGCGTACCCAACTGACGTGCCGGTCGACGACGTCGGTCGCCGCCGCGGCGTCCCCGGAGCGCAGGGCCTCCAGGATCTCGGTGTGTTCGGCGATGTTCTTGGCGATGCGGTCGGGGTGGGCGTGCATCACGGCCACGCCCATGCGCAACTGGCGGTCGCGCAGCTGTTCGTAGAGGCCCGAGAGGATCTGGTTGCCGGCGCTGCGCACGATCTCGGCGTGGAAGGCGCGGTCGCTGCGGGAGACCGCGGCGAGGTCACCGGCGGCGGCCTGCCGCCGCATGTCGTCGACGAGTTCCTCCAGCCGGGCCAGGAGCGCCGGTGCGGCGGGCACGGCCTTGCCGGCCGCGTACTTCTCCACCAGCAGCCGCGTCTCCACGACGTCCGCGATCTCCTGCGCGGACACGGCGAGGACGAGCGCGCCCTTCTTGGGGTAGAGCTTGAGCAGCCCCTCCGCCTCCAGGCGCAGCAGCGCCTCGCGGACGGGGGTGCGGGAGACCCCTACGGCCTCGGCCAGGTCGCCTTCGGTCAGCAGGGTGCCGCCCTCGTAACGCCGGTGCAGTACGGCGTCCTTGACGTGTGCGTACACACGCTCGGCGGCGGCGGGCGTTCTGCCCTGGAGGGAGGGGACGGCGGGCGCGGATGGCATGCGCACAGCATAGATACAAGACAGATGCCTGATGAGCCCCTGTCCGCGATCCGGACGATCGCGGCGGTACTGCCGGCTGCGGGCTACACGCCCGCCCAGCCGTCTGCCGGGGTGATGAAGACGAACCGCAGATCCGGCCGCTGTATGGGCAGCAGGACGTGGCTCGTCACACGTATCTCGGCGCTGCCGTGGTACGGCAGGCGCAGCCGGAAGACATGGCCGTCGCGGTGCTCGACCACGTCGAACTCCTCGGCCCATATGCGCCGGCAGTCCGCGTCGCTGTCGAGGATCTCCTCGACGAGGGCGCGCAGTTCCCCGTTGCCGGGGTTGGAGTTGGCGGCGACGCGGAGCATGGCGAGGTAGATGCGGGCGCAGCTGTCCTCCCAGTCGAGCATCTGCTCGCGGGCCTCGGGGTGCAGCAGCGTCCAGCGCATGAGGTTGGGCCGGGGGCGGCGCACCCAGGGGAACCACTCGCCCATGAGGGAGTTGGCCGCGACCACGTTCCAGGCGACGTCGGAGAGGTAGGCGGGGTAGGAGACCTGCTGTTCCAGCAACGCCTTGACGCCGCGCGGCAGGTCGCTGTGGTCCCGGCCCGTCTCGGGGGGCCTGCGGCCGCAGACGGCGAGGAAGAGGGTGAGCGTCTCGGCCTCGCTCAGCCGCAGGGCCTGCGCGACCCTCAGCAGAAAGCTTTCGGAGAAGTCCTGGCGCCGGCCGGCCTCCAGCGCGCGGTACCAGCCCTCGCTGACGCCCGTCATCCGGGCGACATGCGCCTGGGAGAGCCGCCGTCCTGGGCGCGGGAAGAGCCCCCGCAGCTCGGGGACGGTTCGGGCATCGATCCGGCCACGCCAGGCACGGAGCAGGCGGCTGATGGATTCGCCATCCACGCGGTCCACCGCGGCCTCCAATTCCGACACTGCAAGTGTCGGTCAATGTTAAGTAAATTGCGCAGCACGGGCCATTCCACCTCCCGACCAGGGGTGGGGTGTATCCCGAGGCCGCTCCGTACAACAGACAGAGGGCCCGGACAGTCGCTCTCTCCTCACTGGAGGGGGGTGAGGAGGGACGTCCGGGCCCTTCGTCCTACGCGGCCCGTCACGGGGGTGCGGGCCGCGTAGCCGGAGCGCTACGCCCAGGTGATCAGCCGCTGGGGGTTCTCCAGGACGGCCGCGATGTCGGCGAGGAAGCGGGAGCCCAGCTCCCCGTCGATCAGACGGTGGTCGAAGGAGAGCGCCAGCGTGGTGACCTGGCGGGGCTTGACCTTGCCCTTGTGGACCCACGGCTGGAGCTTGATCGCGCCGACGGCCAGGATCGCGGACTCGCCCGGGTTGATGATGGGCGTGCCGGTGTCGACGCCGAAGACCCCGACGTTGGTGATCGTGAGGGTGCCGCCGGACATGTCCGCCGGGCTCGTGCGGCCCTCGCGGGCGGTGGCCACCAGGTCGGCCAGGGCCTGCGACAGCTCGGGGAGCGTCTTGGCCTGGGCCTCCTTGATGTTCGGCACGATCAGGCCGCGCGGGGTGGCGGCGGCGATGCCCAGGTTCACGTAGTCCTTGCGGACGATCTCCTGGTTCTCCTCGTCCCAGGCGGCGTTGACGTCCGGGTTGCGCCGGACGGCCACCAGCAGCGCCTTGGCGATCAGCAGCAGCGGGTTGACCCGCAGGCCCGCCATGTCCGGGTCGTCCTTGAGCTTCTGGACGAGCTTCATCGTGCGCGTGACGTCGACGGTGACGAACTCCGTCACGTGCGGCGCGGTGAAGGCGCTGGCCACCATGGCCTGGGCGGTGGCCTTGCGGACGCCCTTGACCGGGATGCGGGTCTCGCGTGCGGCGAAGGCGGGCGCGGCGGCCGGGGCCGGCTGCTCGGGCGCCGCCGTCGGCTCGGGCGCTGCGGTGGCGCTCGCCGCCGCATACACGTCCTCACGGGTGATGACACCGTCCGCACCCGTGGCGGCGACGGCCCGCAGGTCGATGCCGAGGTCCTTGGCGAGCTTGCGCACCGGGGGCTTGGCCAGCGGCCGGGCTCCGGTGGCGGCCGGCGCGCCGGGGCCGACGGCCGGCGCGGGGGCTACGGCCGGGGCCGGGGCGGGGGCGGCGTGCCCGTTGAGCTCGCCCTGGAGGGCGGCGGCGAAGGACGCCTGGGGCGCCGCGGCACAGGTGCCCGCCTGCGCCGGCACGCCCTGGCCCGTACCGGCCTGCGGGGTCGTCTTGCGGGGGCGGCGCTTGGTCGAGGAGGGGGCGGCGCCGTAGCCGACGAGCACGGCCTGGCGGCCCTGCTGCTCCGGCTCGGCCTCCTCGGCGAGCGCCGAGGCCGCGCTCCGCTCCGCGTGGGCGGCGGTCGAGGCCGGGGCTTCCTCCGCGGGCCCCGCGCCGGGCTGGGTGTCCACGGAAATGATCACCTGGCCGACGTCGACCGTCGTGCCCTCGCCGAAGCGCAGCTCGTGCACCACGCCGTCGAAGGGGATCGGCAGCTCGACGGCCGCCTTGGCGGTCTCGACCTCGCAGACCACCTGTCCGTCGGTGACGGTGTCGCCGACGTTCACGTACCACTTGAGGATCTCGGCCTCGGTGAGTCCTTCGCCCACGTCGGGCATCTTGAACTCGCGGAACCGCTGGCCGGTGCTGGCGGTGCTTGTCATCGTCACGACTCTCCCTCGGTCCCTAGTAGGCCAGCGCGCGGTCGACGGAGTCGAGTACCCGGTCCAGGCCGGGCAGGTACTCGTCCTCCAGCCGGGACGGCGGGTAGGGGGCGTGGTAGCCGCCGACCCGCAGGACGGGGGCCTCGAGGTGGTAGAAGCAGCGCTCGGTGATCCGGGCGGCGATCTCGGCGCCCGAGCCGAAGAACACGGGGGCCTCGTGGACGACGACCAGGCGGCCGGTCTTCTCCACCGACCGCTGGATCGCGTCGAAGTCGATGGGCGAGACCGAGCGCAGGTCCAGGACCTCCAGGGACTTGCCCTCCTCCTGGGCCGCCGCCGCGGCCTCCAGACACGTCTTGACCATCGGGCCGTAGGCGACCAGCGTCAGGTCGGTGCCCTCGCGGACCGTGCGGGCGGCGTGCAGCGGGCCCGGGATCGCGGTCGTGTCGACCTCGCCGCGGTCGTGGTAGCGGCGCTTGGGCTCGAAGTAGATGACCGGGTCGTCGCTCTGGATGGCCTGCTGCATCATCCAGTACGCGTCGGCGGCGTTCGACGGCGAGATCACCTTCAGGCCCGCGACGTGCGCGAACAGCGCCTCGGGGGACTCGCTGTGGTGCTCGACCGCGCCGATGGCGCCGCCGTAGGGGATGCGGATGACGACGGGCAGCTTGATCTTGCCCAGCGCCCGGGCGTGCATCTTCGCCAGCTGCGTGACGATCTGGTCGTAGGCCGGGAAGACGAACCCGTCGAACTGGATCTCCACCACCGGGCGGTAGCCGCGCAGCGCCAGGCCGATGGCGGTGCCGACGATGCCGGACTCGGCCAGCGGGGTGTCGATGACCCGCTCCTCGCCGAAGTCCTTCTGCAGTCCGTCGGTGACGCGGAAGACGCCGCCGAGCTTGCCGACGTCCTCACCCATGACGAGGACCTTGGGGTCGGTCTCCAGGGCGGTGCGCAGGGAGGCGTTGATCGCCTTGGCGATCGTGAGCTTCTCGGTGCTCATGGTCAGTTGGTCTCCTCTGCGAACGAAGCCTGGTACGCCGCGAACTGCGCGCGCTCCTCGTCGACGAGCGCGTGCCCGTCGGCGTAGGTGTGCTCGAACATCGCCATGTCGTCGGGGTCGGGCATGGTGCGCACGGTGTCCCGTACCCGCTTGGCGAGCGCGTCGCTCTCCTTCTCCAGCGCGGCGAAGAACTCCTCATCCGCCAGGCCCTGCTTCTCCAGGTAGGCGCGCAGGCGCAGGATCGGGTCCTTGGCCTCCCACAGCTCCCGCTCCTCGTCCAGGCGGTAGCGCGTGGGGTCGTCGGAGGTGGTGTGGGCGCCCATGCGGTAGGTGAACGCCTCGACGAGCATCGGGCCCTCGCCGGTGCGGGCGCGCTCCAGCGCGGCCCGGGTCACGGCGAGCACGGCCAGCACGTCGTTGCCGTCGACCCGCACGCCGGGGAAGCCGTAGCCCTGGGCGCGCTGGTAGAGGGGGACGCGGGTCTGGCGCTCGGTGGGCTCGGAGATCGCCCACTGGTTGTTCTGGCAGAAGAAGACGACCGGCGCGTTGTACACGGCGGCGAAGGTGAAGGCCTCGGCCACGTCGCCCTGGCTGGAGGCGCCATCGCCGAAGTAGGCGATGACGGCGGAGTCGGCGCCGTCCTTGGCGATGCCCATGGCGTAGCCGGTCGCGTGCAGCGCCTGCGAGCCGATGACGATCGTGTACAGGTGGAAGTTGTTCTCGTTGGGATCCCAGCCACCGTGGTTGACGCCGCGGAACATGCCCAGCAGGTTCGTCGGGTCGACCCCGCGGCACCAGGCCACGCCGTGCTCGCGGTAGGTCGGGAAGACGTAGTCGTCGTCGCGGGTCGCCCGGCCGGAGCCGATCTGCGCGGCCTCCTGGCCCAGCAGCGAGGCCCACAGGCCCAGTTCGCCCTGGCGCTGCAGCGTCGTCGCCTCGCCGTCGAAGCGGCGGGTCAGGACCATGTCCCGGTACAGACCCCGCAGTTCCCCGGGCGACAGGTCGATGGAGTAGTCGGGGTGCTCGACCCGCTCGCCTTCCGGCGTCAGCAGCTGTACGAGTTCGGGCTCACCGGCGGCCTTCTTGGCTCCGGCCCGCTTGCTGCTGCGCCGCGGCTTGCGCGCGGCAGTGCTGTCCACGGTCACGTGTGCTCCTCCGTCTGTCCGGCCCCCGGGGTCGCCGGCGGCCAGAGGGGTTCCCTGCGCCGTGAGGCGCAAAGAGGCTCGCTCGATCCCCGACGGCACACGGGGTGGGTGTGCCGAGGCCGGAACCGGGCGTGACAGGTGCCCCGGCGAATGGCCTGCAATATGCACGTTACCCAGTGGGCGGCATTCCTGCGAAACCCCGCCTGACCTGCGATTTTGCTTGGATTTCCAAGTAAATCGAGAAAGCTCGGCCAATGCGGGTGCCAATCCACTGGTCAGCGCCTTGCGGGCCGCCGGAACGGGGGCACGTTATCCCGGAGGACAAGAGCAGGGGAAGACTTGATGTGTGAAACTGGCACCGTGCGCGAACAACGAAAAATCACGGTATTTCTGCTTGACGACCATGAAGTCGTACGTCGCGGCGTCCATGAGCTGCTCTCGGTCGAGCAGGACATCGAGGTGGTCGGCGAGGCCGGTACCGCCGCGGACGCACTCGTGCGCATTCCCGCCACCCGTCCGGACGTGGCCGTACTGGACGTCCGGCTTCCGGATGGCAGCGGAGTCGAAGTATGCCGTGAGATCCGTTCGCAGGACGAAAACATCAAATGCCTGATGCTCACCTCCTACGCCGATGACGAAGCGCTGTTCGACGCCATCATGGCGGGCGCGGCCGGGTATGTCCTCAAGGCCATTCGCGGCAATGAGCTGCTCTCGGCCGTACGGGACGTGGCGGCCGGCAAATCGTTGCTGGACCCCGTGGCGACCGCCCGGGTGCTGGAGCGGCTGCGCGACGGCAAGGACTCCAAGGGCGACGACCGGCTCGCCTCCCTCACCGAGCAGGAGCGCCGCATCCTCGACCTGATCGGCGAGGGCCTGACCAACCGCGCCATCGGCGAGCGGCTGCACCTCGCCGAGAAGACCATCAAGAACTACGTCTCCAGCCTGCTCTCCAAGCTGGGCATGGAGCGCCGCTCCCAGGCCGCCGCCTACGTCGCCCGCCTGCAGGCCGAGAAGCGCTAGGCCCGCGGCAGGGACTTAGGGACTTACGGCCCCTCCCATCAGGGGCGGGTGCCCCTAGGGCGGCGCACGGCGGCACGGCAGAGTGGTGCCCATGCCAACGACGCCGCACGACGAATTCCGGGCACTCGAACTGCTCGCCGGTACGCCCTACGGAAGGGTGTCCGTCAGCATGCGCGCCCTGCCCTTCGTCACCGTGGCCCGGCACATCGTCGTCGACGGCCCCGCCGGCTCCCCCGCGCACGTCCTGCTCCGCCTGCACGGCGGCTTCGGCTACGCCCAGGCATGCGACGGCACCGTGGTGGCCTACGGCGCCGACAACCTCGCCGACCGGCGCGAGGGCGACGAGTCGGTGTGGACCGTGCAATTCGTCGGCATGGCCCGCGTGTTTCGCCCGAGCCCCGCCGAACTCGAGCTCTTCGGCCGCCCTCCGCATTCCGCGGACGGCGCGCCCTTCATTCCCGAATACCTGTGCATAGAACCTCAGTTCATCACCTTGCACCACCTCGAAGGCGTACCCGCGCGACGAGCCGCGCACTCCGCGTGAATTAACATTTGGGACGTGCCGCGCTCACTTGTCACCGATGCCCCACCCGACACCGGACCTGACATCGGCACCCTGCGCACACTGTTGCGCCGCTACGACCGCGCCGGCGAACCCGTCTCCTGCGAAACGCTGACCGAGGGGCTCCTCAACCGCGGCTACCGCCTCTCCACCACCCGTGGCCGCTTCTTCCTCAAGCACCACCTCGACGGCGATCACGACGCCATCGCGCGCCAGCACGACGTCACCCGCCGCCTGGGCGCCCTGGGCCTGCCCGTGGCCCCGCCCGTGCCCACCGCCGAGGGCAGCACCGTCACCGTCCTGGGCGGCCGCTGCTACGCCCTGCACCCCTGGATCGAGGGCCGCCACCGCGACGGCGGCGAGCTCACCGTGGCCCAGTCGCGCTGTCTGGGCCGGCTGCTGGGCCATGTGCACACATGCCTGGAAGAGGTCATGAAGGGCCCCCAGGGGGCCGCTACGGGCCCGTGGGCGCCCTCGGACACCGCCGCCCGCCCCGAGGACACCTTCGCCCTCATCGAGGAGCTCCTGGCTCTGGTCCGCACCGGCGGGGGGACCGAGGAGACCGGGGGGACGGGAGGGCCCGGGGGAAGCGGGGGGACCAGGGGAACCAGAGAAACCAGGGGAAGGCGCCCCCGCGATTCCTTCGACGAGCTGGCGGAACACCGCCTCGTCGAGCGCCGGGCGCTGCTGGAGCGCCACGCCCACCGCCGGCCGCCCGCGGCCGCCACCCCGGCCCGGGGCTGGGTGCACGGCGACTTCCACCCGCTCAACCTGCTCTACCGGGGCGGTGAGCCGGCGGCGATCGTCGACTGGGACCGCCTGGGCGTCCAGCCCCGCGCCGAGGAGGCCGTACGGGCCGCGGTGATCTTCTTCCTGCGGCCCGACGGCACGCTGGACCTGGCGAAGATACGACCGTACGCCCGCGCCTACCGCGGTGCGGCGGGGGCGGACGAGGCGGAGCTGGCCGCGGCCGTGCACCGCGTGTGGTGGGAGCGGCTCAACGACTTCTGGATGCTGCGCTGGCGCTACCAGCTGGGCGACCACCGCGCCGACCCCGGTTTCCCGGCGTCGGCGGCGCTGGCGGTGTGGTGGACGGGCGCGTACGAGTCCGTGCGCGACGCGTTCACCGACTGAGCCGGGCCGGCGGCGGGGCCGCCCGGCCCGGTGCGGGTCAGCCGCCCGTGGTGCCCAGGGAGGTGGTACCGCCGGTGTTGGCGCCGGGGCTCGGCGCGTTCGGGCTCGGCGGCTTCGGGTCGTCCGTCACCGGGTTGCTCGGCTGCTGGTTCGAGGGCTGCGGCGGCGTCGGCTGGCCCGACGTGCCCTGGCTCGGCTGGTGGGACGGGCGCCTGGTGTAGTCGTCGGACGGCTCGCGCGGCCGCTCGGGCGCGGGGTAGTCGTCGTCGTCACTGTCCGCGGTGCCGCCCTGGCCCGGCACGGGGCCCGTGTGCTTGGACGGGCTCTTGCCGGTGCTGGGGGTGGGGGCCTTGGGGCTGGTGGACTGCTTGTCCGTGGTCTTCTGCTCGGCGCCGTTGCTGGTGTTGCCCAGCTTGAGCGCGACCACGATGCCCACCGTGGCGACGATCGCCGCCAGCGCGGCGAACAGCACCAGCCGGCTCTTGCCGCCGCCCGCGCCCCGGCCGCCACGGCCGCGGTTGTAGCCGTCGAAGCCGCCGTCGTCCCCGCCACCGCCGCGGCGGGGCAGGATCGGCTGCTGGGAGGTGTCGCCGTGCTGCGGGTGCTGCATGGCCGTGGTGGCGCCCATGCCGCCGCCCATGCCGCCCAGGACCTGCGTGGAGGCGTTGGCGTGGTCGATCGGGCCGGTGTTCCACACGCCCGTGTGGCTGCCGGCGTCGTGCAGCATCTGCAGCGCGTACTGGACCAGCCCGCGCATCTCCTCCGCGCTCTGGAACCGGTCGTCCGGGTCCTTGGCGAGGGAGCGCATGACGAGCCCGTCCAGCTCCGGCGGCACCGTCTCCAGCACCTGGGACGGCGCCACGGGGGTGTCCTGGACGTGCTGGTAGACCACCGACAGCGGGGTCTCACCGGTGAACGGGGGACGCAGCGCCAGCAGTTCGTACAGCAGGCAGCCGGTCGCGTAGAGGTCCGAGCGGGCGTCGACGGTCTTGCCGAGTGCCTGCTCGGGGGAGAGGTACTGCGGCGTGCCCATGACCATGCCGGTCTGGGTCATGGTGGACGCCGCGCCGTGCAGGGCACGGGCGATGCCGAAGTCCATGACCTTGACCGCGCCCGTGTTCGTGATGATCACGTTGGCGGGCTTGATGTCACGGTGCACGATGCCGTGCTGGTGGCTGTAGGCCAGCGCCTCCAGCACGCCCGAGACGATGATCAGCGCCTGCTCGGGCGGCGGGGCCTCGGCGTTGAGCAACAGGTCGCGAATAGTGCGGCCTTCAACCAACTCCATGACGATGTACGGCACGACGTTGCGGCCGACGGTGTCCTCGCCCGAGTCGTACACGGCGACCACGGCGTGGTGGTTCAGGCCGGCGACGGACTGCGCCTCGCGGGTGAAGCGGGCCTTGGAGACCGGGTCCTCGGCGAGGTCGGCGCGCAGCAGCTTGACCGCGACCGTCCGGCCCAGGCGCACGTCCTCCGCGGCGAAGACCTCGGCCATGCCGCCGCGGCCCAGCCGGTGGGTCAGGCGGTAGCGGCCGTCCCCGACCAGCCCGCCATTGCCCCACATTTCAGGCACATCGGGCATGCCGCCCCCGTTGGCGTCAGGGTCGGATGGACCCTGGGCGCTCGCAGTCTGTGCCATCAGTCCTCGCCGTCGTGTCTGGTCCGCTTCGCGTGGGAGGCGAATCGCGCGGGAAACTCGCTGAAACAGCCTTCCGCTAGGGCACGCTACAGGCTTTGCACCGTGCGCCGGTCCGGGATGGACCGGCTATCAAACCCGTACCGGTACGAGCAAGGCAAATCCCGTGACGGCTTGTCGCGCATCCGGTCACGGAACGGGCACGCGGCTTGACGTGCCCGGTGCCTCGGGCAGACTTGGCCGGGATACGTCGAAGAACAGCCGGATCGGGCCTGTGGCCGGGTCGTCGCCACACCAGGCAGTGCGCCGAGGGGGAAGTAACACCATGAGCCAGGACGGCGCACGGGGCCGCTACGCGGGACGAGCTGTGGGCGGCGGCCGCTACCAGCTGCGCGACCTGCTCGGCGAGGGCGGCATGGCGTCCGTGCACCTGGCCTACGACTCGGTCCTCGACCGCCACGTGGCGATCAAGACCCTGCACACCGAGCTGGGCCGCGAGGCATCCTTCCGCGAGCGCTTCCGCCGCGAGGCCCAGTCGGTGGCGAAGCTCACGCACACCAACATCGTCTCGGTGTTCGACACGGGCGAGGACGACCTCGACGGCTCGACGATGCCGTACATCGTCATGGAGTACGTCGAGGGCCAGCCGCTGCGCTCCGTGCTCGACGCGGACGTCGCCCAGTACGGCGCGATGCCCGCCGACAAGGCGCTCAAGATCACAGCCGATGTGCTGGCGGCGCTCGAGGTCAGCCACGAGATGGGCCTGGTCCACCGCGACATCAAGCCCGGCAACGTGATGATGACCAAGCGCAACGTGGTCAAGGTCATGGACTTCGGCATCGCCCGCGCCATGCAGTCCGGCGTCACCTCGATGACCCAGACCGGCATGGTCGTCGGCACCCCTCAGTACCTCTCCCCCGAGCAGGCGCTGGGGCGCGGCGTCGACGCCCGTTCCGACCTGTATTCGGTCGGCATCATGCTCTTCGAGCTGCTGACCGGCCGGCTGCCCTTCGACGCGGACTCGCCGCTGGCCATCGCCTACGCGCACGTCCAGGAAGAGCCGGTCGCGCCCTCGACGATCAACAAATCGATCCCGCCGGCCGTCGACGCGCTGGTCGCCCGCGCCCTGAAGAAGAACCCGAACGAGCGTTTCCCGAGCGCCGAGGCCATGCGCGACGAGTGCGCCCGGGTGGCGGGCACGGCCCAGGCCGCACCCTCGCCGATCATCATCTCGGGCGGCCCGCCGGCCCGCAGCGGCGCGGGCGTCAGCTCCGCCGTCTTCCCGCCGGTCGACGGCCAGACCCCCGCCCCGGGCCCGCAGAGCGTCCAGACGCCCTACCAGAACCCCTACAACGGCGGCTACGCCCAGACGGGCCCCGCAGGCCCCCAGGGCTACCAGACGCCCGCTCCGGCGTACCAGGCCGGCCCCAGCACCCCGGCGGCGCCGTACGCGGCCGCGTCGGGGCCCGTGGGCGCCTCGGGCGGCAACGGTGGGCCAGGTGGGTCTTCCGGGTCCTCGGGCAAGAACAACAGGCCGGTCATCATCGGCTCGGGCGTCGTCGCGGTGCTCGCGGTCATCGGCGTCATCGCCGCCATCGCGCTGCAGGGCGGCGGCTCGAAGGACGAGGCCGACGGCAAGCCCTCGCCGAACCCGTCCGTGGCCACCCCGGGCGGCGGCGGCAGCGTCACCGCGGGCGCCACGGGCGGCGGCACGGGCGGTGGCACCGGCGGCACGCAGGCGAAGGCCAAGGAAGGCGACAAGTCCAAGATCGTCCCGCGCGAGAAGTGCACCAAGGCCTACGACAACTACCGGGACAAGTCGAAGAAGAGCGCGCCGGACTTCAAGTACATCTACATCGACTCGGTGAAGGAATGCCTGCAGGCCGCGGGCTGGAAGTACCGGGTTGACCCGGTGAACGAGAACACCTGGGGCAAGGGCACCGTGATGACGCAGATGCCCGAGACCGGTGACCCGTTCGACCCGAAGAACGGCGAGTTCGTGCTGACGGTCTCGACGGGCGAGGCGGCTTCGTAAAGCGTTTTGTGGGGTGGACGTACGACAGAGAAGGCCGGTTGTCGCAGTCGACAACCGGCCTTCTCCGTACAGGACACTTACGGCTTACGGCTTACAGATAGGGCCCCGAACGGGCACCGCCGTGCTGCTGGCCCTCGTGCTCGTCGTCGCTCATCACGCCGGCGGGCAGTGCCCGGCGCATCTGCTCCAACTGGGCCCGGGCGGCCATCTGCTGGGCGAACAGCGCGGTCTGGATGCCGTGGAAGAGCCCTTCCAGCCAGCCGACCAACTGTGCCTGTGCGATGCGCAGTTCGGCCTCGGTGGGGATCGTCTCGTCGGTGAAGGGCAGGGAGAGGCGCTCCAGCTCCTCCACCAGCTCCGGGGCGAGACCGTCCTCCAGCTCCTTGACCGAGCTGTGGTGGATCTCCTTGAGCCGGACCCTGCTCGCCTCGTCCAGAGGCGCGGCGCGCACTTCCTCGAGCAGCTGCTTGATCATGCTTCCGATGCGCATGACCTTGGCGGGCTGTTCCACCATCTCCGTCACCGGGACCTCGCGCGGCTCGTCGTCGCCCTCCCCGCCGCCGGGGCTGGCGCTGCCGAGAGCCATGCCGTCCGGTCCCACGACCAGGACGTGCGGGCTCTCCTGCGACCGTTCATTCCTCGGCATATCCATGCCGCCATTCTCTCGCACATGTGATTTCCCCCTGTTGATGCCCCCGTACACGCCTGATCCACCGTGGGGGCGCGCGGGGGCGCACACGACGCCCGGGCGTACGCCTACCGGGGGCGCCGGAGGGCGCGGGGCGGGGGCTGTGGGGGGTGGGGGGTGGGGCGGGGGGCGGGGCTGTACGGCGGAAGGGGGCGAGCTCCGGGGGCCCGGGCGCGGGGGTGGGGCCGTACGGCGGCGGGGGCGGGCGCCGGCGGGCAAACCGTACGGCGGCGGGAGCGGCGTGGCGCGGGGCCGCCGGGGGAGCCGTACGGCGGCGGGGGCGGCGCTAGCGGCGGCGTAGGCGGAGGGCGAGGAATCCCAGCCCCAGGCCCGTCAGGGTCATCCCGGTGCCCAGGGGGAGCACGCGCATCACGCGGTCCGCGGGTTCCGCGCCCTGTTCGGAGCCGGGGGTGCGCGAGGGCGGGGCCTGGACGACCGGTTGCGCCGGTTGGCCGGCCTCCGCCGCGTCGGGCGCGCCCGCGCCGGGCGAGGGCCGCGGCCGGGACCGGGGCGGCTCGGCCGGCGGCGACTCCGGCCGGCCGGGGTGCCGGCGCCCCTCGCCCGCCACCGTGCCGGCCAGCTGCCCGGCGCCGGGGGACGGCGGCGAGGAGGGGAAGACGGTGGTCGACGTCGTGGCCGTCACGGGCACCGACGGCGCCGGAGAGGTCGGCTCCGGCTCCTCGGCCCACGCCGGCCACGGGGCTATGAGCACCGCCGACACGACCAGTCCGAGCAGGGTCCCCGTCCGCGATCCGTTGCGCATGTCGCCACCCTCCGCAAGAGTCACCCCCCTACGGACACCCCAACCCTCACACGGCCCCTGCCGCCGGGCGCGCTGAGCGGCCGGTCGGGTGACGGTGGCGGGTGGCCGGGGAGGGGCGGCGGGCGTGTCGGCGGAGGGATCGACGGGCGTGTCGCCGGACGGCTCAGCAGGGGTGCCGGCAGGTGCGCGCCGGCAAGTGCTCGCCGACAGGCGTGTCGGCAGGTGTGTCGGCGGCAGGTGCGCGCCGAGTGATCAGCCGGTGGTGAGGAGGACCTTGCCGACGTGGGCACTGTCCTCCACGACGCGGTGGGCGGTCGCCGCGTCCCGCATCGGCAGGGTGCGGTCGACGACCGCCCGTACCCGCCCGCCGGCGATCAGCGGCCAGACGTGCTCGCGCACGGCGGCGACGATGGCCGCCTTCTCCTCGAGGGGCCGGGCGCGCAGCGAGGTCGCCGTGACCGCGGCGCGCTTGGTGAGCAGCTTGCCGAGGTCGAGTTCGCCCTTGCGGCCGCCCTGGAGGCCGATGACGGCGAGCCGGCCGTTGACGGCGAGGGCATCGAGGTTCCGGGCCAGGTATTTCGCGCCGATGATGTCGAGGATGACGTCGGCGCCGACGCCGCCCGTGACCTTGTGCAGTTCCTCGACGAAGTCCTGCTCGCGGTAGTCGACGAGGATGTCCGCGCCCAGCTCGCGGCAGCGCTCCAGCTTGTCGGCGCCGCCGGCCGTGACCGCCACGCGCGCGCCGACCGCCTTGGCGAGCTGCACGGCCATGGTGCCGATGCCGCTGCCGCCGCCGTGCACCAGGAAGGTCTCACCGGGCCGAAGGTGGGCCACCATGAACACGTTCGACCAGACCGTCGCGGTCACCTCCGGCAGCGCCGCTGCCGAGACGACGTCCATGCCGTCGGGTACGGGCAGCAACTGCCCCACCGGGACGCAGACTTTCTCCGCGTAGCCGCCGCCGGCCAGCAGCGCGCACACTTCGTCGCCGACGGCCCAGCCGCTCACACCGGGGCCGAGCGCACCGATGCGGCCGGAGACCTCGAGACCGGGGTAGGGGGAGGCGCCGGGCGGCGGGTCGTAGAAACCCTGCCGCTGCAGCAGGTCGGCGCGGTTGACGCCACTGGCCACGACCTCGACCAGGACCTCTCCCGCGCCGGGCACGGGATCGGGGACCTCGTCCCAGACCAGGGCCTCGGGTCCGCCGGGTACGGGAATGGTGATCGCATACATGCCGCGAGGCTACTCCCGTGCGTACGAGCGCGCGTGCTACTGCACGAGTAGCGCCCGGCTACTCCGCGGCGGCCGCCGGGCGCGCCCGGACGATGGTGATCAGCCGGTCCGTGGCCTTCAGGGGGCTCGCCTCCGGATCGTCGTACCCGAGCAGCCGGTGACCGCGCAGCACGGACACGACCAGGTCGTCCACGTCGCGCACGCCGCGCCCCACCTCGGCCTTGACCACGGGCCGTTCGACGATGTCGAGGCCGCTGCCCTGCTGGATGAGGTCCTCCATGACCGTGCCGGCACTGGGGCTGAGGACGGACAGCCCCAGCAGCCGGCCGGCGGCGCTGGCGCTCGTGATGACCGCGTCGGCACCGGACTGCCGCAGCAGCGGGGCGTTCTCCTCCTCCCGCACCGCCGCGACGATCTTCGCGCCGCGGTTGAGCTGGCGGGCGGTGAGCGTGACGAGCACGGCGGTGTCGTCGCGCTGGGTGGCGACGATGATCTGACGGGCCTTCTGCAACTCGGCACGGAGCAGGACATCGCTGCGGGTGGCGTCGCCGATGACACCCGCGTAGCCGTGCGCGGTGGCCGACTCGACGACCTTGGGGTTGGGGTCGACGACGACGACCTTCTCCTTCTCGCGCGGATTGCCGGACGCCGCGCAGATGGTCTGCACGGCCGAGCGACCCTTGGTGCCGAAGCCGACGACGACGGTGTGATCGCGCAAGGTGGACCTCCAACGGGTCAAACGCCATTGCTCGCGGGTGCGCTCGGTGAGGACCTCGAGGGTGGTGCCGACCAGGATGATCAGGAACAGGACACGGAGGGGCGTCACGAGCAGCACATTGGTCAGACGGGCGCTGTCGCTGTACGGGACGATGTCGCCGTATCCGGTGGTGGACAGGGTGACGGTGGAGTAGTAGACGGCGTCGAGGAAGTCGACGGTGCCGTCGGCGTTGTCGTGGTAGCCGGCGCGGTCCACGTAGACGATGAGGACCGTGGCGACCATGACCAGCAGCGCGATGAGGATCCGCCGGCCGACCTGGCGTATCGGCGCCACGGTGTAGCGCGGCAGCAAAACCCGGAAGTCGGCCTCGTGCTGCGCGTCGCGGGCGGCGGCGTCGTGGCTGGGAAGAATCACGGGGTGCCTCCGGGAAGGGCGTCATGCGCGGCTGCCCGGGGCGGGCGGGGCGGATCGGTCGGGGCGGTCGGGGTGGACGGGAGGACGGCCGGGGCGCGGCGGAGGACAGCGTGGGGGCTGGGCGGGATCACCGGGTGTCGCCTCCCGGGAAACCGTCCTGCGCCGCCCACGGCAGGCACAACAACTCCACCTCGCCGCCACGGCCCGTACCGCCGGGCGGGACGACGGCCAGGGCGTCGGCGGCCGCGAGGCCACGCAGCATGGCGGGCCCGTGGAACCGGAGCGGCCGGACCCGGCCGCCGTCCTCACGGGCGACGGGGACCAGCCGGGTGTCGGCGGGGTGCCCGGGCGCGTCCTCGCCGAGCACGGCACGGTACGGCTCGGGCGCCGCCCGGCCCGAGAGCGACCGCAGCAGGGGCTCGGCGAGCGTGAGCAGGCCGGCGACGGCCGCCAACGGGTTGCCGGGGAGGCCGACCAGGTGCCGGCCGGGCGTGAGGCGGGCGAGCAGCATCGGATGCCCAGGCCGGACGGCGACGCCGTCGACCAGCAACTCCGCGCCGAGGTGGCGCAGGGTGGGGTGCACATGGTCGACCGGCCCCCCGGCGGTGCCACCGGTGGTGAGCACCAGATCCGCGTCGGATGCCTCCAGGGCGGCGCGCAAGGCGGTCGCGTCGTCCCCCAGTCGGCGGATCCCGGCCACCTCGGCCCCGAGCGCCCGCAGCCAGGGCCCGAGCATGGGCCCGAGCGCGTCCCGGATCCGCCCGTCGTGCGGCAGCCCCTCCCGCAACAGCTCGTCGCCGAGCACGAGCACCTCGGCCCGGGGCCGGGGCGTGACCTTCAGCTGGTCGTACCCGGTGGCGGCGGCCAGCCCGAGGACGGCCGGGGTCACGAACGTCCCGGCGGCCAGCAGCCCGTCGCCGGACTGGCACTCCTGCCCCCGGGGCCGGATGTCCTGCCCCTGCGTCAGGTGCCGGCTCGCATACAGCTCGCCCTGGGGGCGTACGGTGCCGTGCTCGGTGCGCAGGACGGCCGTGGCGCCGGGCGGTACCCGAGCCCCGGTGGCGATGCGCACGGCCTCGCCGTCGTGCAACGGCACGACCTCGGAACAGCCGGCCAGGATGCCGGCGTCGTCCCCTTCGGGCAACCGCCAGGGCCCGGGCCCGGCGACGGCCCAACCGTCCATGGCGGAGGTATCGAAGGACGGCAGATCGGTCAGCGCGGTCAACCGCCCGGCGAGCGTATGCCCGAGGGCCTCGTCGAGGGCCCGCATACGGGGAGGCAGGGGCTCGGCCGCACGGCCGGCGATGAGCCGGGCGACGGGCCAGGGGGTGCCCGGGGCATCGGTACCTGAACCACGCGGAGGGCGGCCGGGTTCGGCGGAACCGGCTCCGGTGGGACGGGCGCTGGCGGAGCTGGCGGGGGTATCCGCACCGGCGGAGCCGGCGGAACTGCCGGAAGCACCCGCACCACCGCCACCGCCACCACCACCGGCGGAACCGTCAGAGGCGCCCGTCCGATCCGTATCAGCAGAGGAGGCCCGACCACCACCGGCAGAGTCCCGCGAACCCGAACCGCCGGCCGGGCCAGTGACAGCCGCAGCCGCAGCCGCAGCGGTTTTCAGCGACCGGGCGCCGTCCACGTCGCCAGGCCCGTCCAGCGAGCCCTCTCCGCCGGGCTCCCCGTCCGGGCCCGCCCCCTCGGCGTCGCCGGGTTCGCCATTCCAGCCCGTCCGGCGTTTGAGGACCGGGGTCCGGGGCAGAGCCCCGGTTTCGGGAAGGGGCGGGACTGGGGAAAACTCCCCCTCCCCCCGCCGCATCGTGTCGTAAAACCGCACCCCCGCGAACGGAACATCCAGCTCCCCAGCCGAGCCCCCCAAAGCCCCCGCGTCCGGATCCCCGTCCGCATCCGCATCCGCACCCGCGCCCGCATCCGCCGAACCAACCGCCCCCGCGCCGCACTCCTCAAACGGGTCCCGAACGAAGTCGAACGAGAAGTACCCCCGCCCGGCCACCGCCGCAGGCGGCCCCGGAACGGCCGGCGCCGGTGCCGGCACGGTCACCCCCCGCTCATCGGCGAGCAACGCCAGCGCCTCATCCGTGGCCCGGTCCAACGCGGCGTCACCGTCCCGCTCCGACGACGGCTCCGCCGACAGCTCCAGGCCGAGATCCAAGCCAAGATCCAGCCCCGGGTCCCGCTCCGGATCCAGCGCCGGATCCAGCCCCGGATCCCCCTCCGGCCGCCCCCGCTCCCTCCCCCTCATGACGACTCGTCAGGCGTCCGGGCTTCCTCGGCCCAGCGCGCGGCCAGCGCCACCGCCTTGCGGGCCGCCTCGGCCACCGCCTCCGGGCCGCCGCCGCGCTGTGCGGCGGCGTACCCGACCAGGAAGGTCGTCAGGGGCGCGGCAGGGCGCGCCACGCCGTGCGCGGCGTCGCGCGCGAGGTCGAGGAGGCCGGCCGTGTCGACATCGAGTTCGACGCCCAGCTCGGCCTTGGCGGCGGCAATCCATTCATCCAGCACGCTCCCATCGTCCCTGATGCGCGCGCGGGCCGTGCCGATGTCCTCCCAGGTGTCGCAGTCGAAGGACGCGGTGTCGTGGTGCAGACGGCCGAGCGTCAGCTCGGTGGTGAGCAGGCGCAGCGGCAGACCACTGAGCGTGCCGTACTCCGCGACGAGCAGCCCCAGCTCGCGCAGCAGCGGCTCCACGCGGTACGCCCCCACGAGCGGCTGCTCCCGCCCGTCGCCGTCGACGATCACCACCCCGTCGACGCCACCAGCGCCCGCCGGCCCCCCGTCAGACGGAACGGTCCCCTCGGCCCCCTCGGACCCCTCAAGCCCCGCCAGCAACGCCCCCACCACGTCAGCCCCCAAGAACGGCAGATCGGCGGAGAGAACGAGCACCCGCTCGGCCCGGACATGCCGCAACCCGGCGGCCAGCCCGGCCAGTGGCCCACCCCCCGGTGGCTCCTCGCGCGCCCAGGTCACCGGCCGTACCGTGGGGCGGCGCGGGCCGACCACGACCGTCCGCCCCGCATCGCCGCAGGCACCCAGCACGCGGTCGAGCAGCGACCGCCCGCCGACCCGCACCGCGGGCTTGTCCGCCCCGCCCAGCCGCCGTGCCGCGCCCCCGGCCAGTACCACCGCGTCGTAAACCGTCACCCGTCGAGTATGGCGAGGCCGGCGCGGACGCGATCGTTCAGAGGGACCGCAACAGCACCGCCGGCTGCTCGACGCAGTCGGCCACGTAGCGCAGGAAGCCGCCCGCCGTGCCCCCGTCGCACACCCGGTGGTCGAAGGTGAAGGACAGCTGCACCACCTGCCGTACGGCCAGCTCCCCCTCATGCACCCACGGCTTGGGCGATATTCGGCCGACGCCGAGCATCGCGGCCTCGGGATGGTTGAGGATCGGGGTGGATCCGTCGACGCCGAACACCCCGTAGTTGTTGAGGGTGAACGTGCCACCGGTCAGCTCGGCCGGGCTGAGCTTGCCCGCCCGCGCGGCCTCGGTGAGCCGGGCCATCTCGACCGACAGCTCGACGGCGTTGCGCGCGTTGGCGTCCCGCACGACGGGCACGACCAGGCCGCGCTCGGTCTGGGCGGCGAAGCCCAGATGGACGTCCGGCAGCGTGACGATCTCCTGGGCCTCGGTGTCGACCGTCGCGTTCAGCTCGGGGTACTTCGCGAGCGCCGCCGTACAGATCCGTGCCAGCAGGGCGAGGAGCGACACCTTGGCCCCGCCGGAGGCGTTCATCGCCCGGCGGGCGGCCATCAGCTCGGTGGCGTCCGCGTCCACCCAGCACGTGGCGTCCGGGATCTCGCGGCGGCTGCGGCTGAGTTTCTCCGCGACGGCTCCGCGCACCCCGCGCAGCGGTACGCGCAGACCGTCCGACACCCGCCGGCCTCCCGCCACACGGCGGCCGGCCCGGGCGGCGGGGCGGGCGGTCTGGCCGGCCTGAGCGCCGGTGCCGGCGACGGCTGCCGCCGCCCGTGCCTCCTGGGTCTCGTGGGCCGCCGCTTCGACATCGGCACGGGTGATCAGCCCGTCCGGCCCCGTACCGCGCACCAGGGAGAGATCCACGCCGCGCTCCCGCGCGAGGCGCCGTACGAGCGGGGAGATGACCGCGACAGTGCCCGGTACGGGCGTCCGCTCGGCGGGCTGACCCACCTCGCGGACCGGGGGACGGACCCGGCGGCGCCGCGCCGAGGGCGCCTGCGTCCCGTAACCGACCAGCACATTGCCCGAGCCCTCACCCCCACCCCCGGAACCGGAATCAGCCCCGGAATCAGCCTCGGCACCAGCACCGGCACCCCGTTGAGCCCCACCCCCGGACGCGTCCCCGGACACGTCCCCGGAACCGGCCCGCTCCCCGGAGCCCCCTCCCGACCGCGCAGCCGAGCCACCGCCCCCGGAGGCGGGCGCCGAGCCCCCGGTGGCCCCGGACTCGCCCACCGCCACCGTCAGCAGCGGCGCGCCGACCGGCAGTTCCGCACCCTCCTCGCCGAAGCGGGCGGTCACCACGCCCCCGTAGGGGCAGGGGACCTCCACCATCGCCTTCGCCGTCTCGACCTCGACCACCGGCTGGTCGACGGCGACGACGTCGCCGACGCTCACCAGCCAGCGGACGACCTGTGCCTCCGTGAGCCCCTCGCCCAGGTCGGGCAGCGTGAACTCGCGCACCACCGCCATCAGCGCGCACCACTTCCATATTGGTTGTCGTCAGAGGTCCATTCCGCTTCCCACTGCAGTCGCGCCACCGCGTCCAGGACCCGGTCCACGCCCGGCAGGTGGTGCTTCTCCAGCATCGGCGGCGGGTACGGGATGTCGAACCCCGCGACCCGCAGCACAGGCGCCTCCAGATGGTGGAAACAGCGCTCGGTGATCCGGGCCGCGATCTCCGCGCCCGGGCCGCCGAAGCCCGTCGCCTCGTGCACGACCACGGCCCGCCCGGTGCGCCGTACGGACGCGCAGACGGTCTCCTCGTCGAACGGCACCAGCGATCTCAGGTCGACGACCTCCAGGTCCCAGCCCTCGGCCGTGGCCGCCTGGGCGGCCTCCATGCAGACGGGCACCGACGGTCCGTAGGTGATGAGCGTCGCGGACGTGCCCGGCCTGCGGACGACCGCGCGGCCGATGCCCGGCACCTGCTCGGGGCGCTCCGGGTCCCAGCCCGCCTTGGACCAGTACAGCCGCTTGGGCTCCAGGAAGATCACCGGGTCGTCGGAGGCGATCGCGGCACGCAGCAGCCCGTAGGCGTCGGCGACGGTCGCCGGGGCAACGACGTGCAGGCCGGGGGTGGCCAGGTAGTAGGCCTCGGAGGAGTCGCTGTGGTGCTCGACGCCGCCGATGCCACCGCCGTAGGGCACGCGAACGGTGATCGGCATGGGCATCGCACCGCGGGTCCTGTTGCGCATCCGCGAGACGTGGCTGATGAGCTGCTCGAAGGCGGGGTAGGCGAAGGCGTCGAACTGCATCTCCACCACGGGCCGCAGCCCGTACATGGCCATGCCCACGGCCGTCCCGAGGATGCCCGCCTCGGCGAGCGGCGTGTCCGTGCAGCGGTCCTCGCCGAACTCCTTGGCCAGGCCGTCGGTGACCCGGAAGACGCCGCCCAGCGTGCCGACGTCCTCGCCGAGGACGTGGACGGCCGGGTCGTCGGCCATGGCGTCGCGCAGCGCCCGGCCGAGAGCCTGCGCCATGGTGGCGGGCTTGGGACCGGATTCGACAGGCGCGGTGGTCATCGCTGCCTTCCTTCCTGGGGGCCGCCCTCCAGGGGGCCCGGGAGCTCCCCCGCGGCAGTCAGCTCAGCACGCAATTGTGCTGCCTGCTCGCGCAGTTGGGCAGTCTGTTCGGCGTAAACATGTGTGAACAGTTCCATCGGGTCGAGCACGGGGTCCTGGTTCATCCGCTCGCGCAGATCAGCGGCCATCCGCTCGGCGGCCTCCTGCTCGGCCCGTATCGCCGCGTCGTCCAGCAGCTTGCGTGCGGTCAGCTCCCGCTCCAGCAGGGCGATCGGATCGTGGGCGCGCCATGCCTCGACCTCGGCGTCGCTGCGGTAGCGGGTGGCGTCGTCGGCGTTGGTGTGGGCGTCGACGCGGTAGGTGACGGCCTCCACCAGCGTGGGCCCGCCGCCGGCCCGGGCCCGGCGCACGGCCTCGGTGAGGACCTGGTGGACGGCTGCCGCGTCGTTGCCGTCGACAAGGCGGCCGGGCATGCCGTACCCGACGGCCTTGTGGGCGAGGGAGGGCGCGGCGGTCTGCTTGGCGAGCGGGACGGAGATGGCGAAGCCGTTGTTCTGCACGAGGAAGACGACCGGTGCCCGCCACACGGCGGCGAAGTTGAGGGCCTCGTGGAAGTCGCCCTCGCTCGTGCCCCCGTCGCCGACCATGGCGAGCGCGACGACGTCGTCGCCCTTGAGCCGTGCGGCGTGGGCCAGCCCGACCGCGTGGGGGAGCTGGGTGGCCAGCGGGGTGCACAGGGGGGCGACGCGGTGTTCGTGCGGGTCGTAACCGGTGTGCCAGTCGCCGCGCAGCAGGGTCAGGGCCTGCACGGGGTCCAGGCCCCGCACCACGGCGGCCAGGGTGTCGCGGTAGCTGGGAAAGAGCCAGTCGCGCTCCTCCAGCGCCAGCGCGGCGGCGACCTCGCTGGCCTCCTGCCCGGTGGAGGAGGGGTAGACGGCCAGCCGGCCCTGGCGGGTGAGGGCGGTGGCCTGGGTGTTGTAGCGGCGGCCGCGCACGAGCTGGCCGTACAGCCTCCTGAGGAGGTCCGGGTCGAGCCCGTCGGCGGCGTCGGTACCCAGCAGGCGGTACGGCTCCGCGTCGGGCAGCAGCGGGGCGGGGTCGGTCCGGGGTTGCCAGGCCGGGGGCGGGCTGGGCCGGTACGAGCCGGGCTGCTCCAGAACCGTCATGACGAGCACCTCCTCTTAGGACGAGCTTGACCGGAAAGCGTCGTGCGCTCTCCCTACCGATTGTTCGGTCGATGGCACTTTTTGGCTACAGGCGGCCCGAGCCTGTGGACAAACGGTTCTCCACAACTTGAGATATGAACAGGACGTCCATGAAGGGGAGGCATGGCGGTATGCCGGACGAACAGATGGCCACGTCGGGCGGCAGACCGGCCGCCCGCCCGCTCGACGACATCGACCGCTCGATCCTGCGCATGCTGCAGAGCGACGGGCGGGCCTCGATACGGTCGGTGGCAGAACGTGTGCACGTCTCACGGGCCAACGCCTACGCCCGGATCAACCGGCTCATCGACGACGGCGTCATCAAGGGATTCGGCGCCCGGATCGACCAGGAACGGGCGGGGCACGGCGCCTCGGCCTACATCACCCTGAAGATCGTGCAGAACTCCTGGCGCACGGTCCGCGAGGAGCTGCGGGAACTGCCGGGGGTGGCTCACATGGCCCTGGTGAGCGGGGATTTCGACGTCCTGCTGCTCGTCCACACCAGGGACAACCGGGCCCTGCGGGAGCTCGTCCTGACCCGCATCCAGGCCATGGACGACGTGCTCAGCACCCGGACGCTGCTGGTCTTCGAGGAGACGGACCTCAAGGAGGACCGCCCGCTCGACGAGGGCCGGTAGCGTCCGGGGGACAGCGGTTTTCCGCACCCCGGCCGGAGTGCGGAAGACCGCTGTCAGCGGTACGTGCGCAGGCCGGCGAAGGCCGTGTGGATCACGGCGTCGGCCACCTCGTCGCTGGTGGCGGCCCCGCCGCGCTCCGGCCGGTACCACTCCACAACGGAATTGATCATTCCGAAGAGCAGCCGGGTCGCCAGCCGGATGTCCACGTCCTCCCGGAGGTCGCCGTCCGCCGCGGCCTCCTTCAGCAGCTCGGCCACCTGGTGGTCGAACTCGCGACGCCGTTCCATCGCCCAGCGCTCGGTATCCGTGTTGCCCCGTACGCGCAGCAGCAGCGTCACATAGGGCAGCTCGGCCATCAGCACCTCGACCGTGCGGCGGGTGACGTACTCGAGCCGGTCGATCGCCCTGCCGTCGGTGGCGCCGGGCTCGTCCAGGACGGCGAAGAGCTCGTCCAGGGCACGGCTTATGGCGAGCCGGAGCAGCTCTTCCTTGCCCTTGACGTGGTGATAGATGGAGGACTTGGAGATGCCGGCCGCCTTGGAGAGGTGCTCCATGGAGGTGCCGTCGTAGCCCCGCTCGTTGAACACCTTGACGGCGACCGCGAGCAGCGATTCGGGCGTGTAGGTGTCGCGCTTGGCCATGGTCATGATTACAGCAGGCTCTCCTTGACGGCCGCACGACGGCGGAGGGGCTGGCAGGCGGCGTAGCGGCCGCCGGGGTACTCGTGGTCCATGTTCCGCAGGAACTGGTCGAGCCAGTCGGTGTCCAGGGCCCGGCTCCATTCCAGCGGGCCGAGGGGGTAGTTCACGCCCTTGCGCATGGCGGTGTCGATGTCCTCGCGGCTGGCCACGCCGCGCCCGGCCGCGTCCTCGGCGAAGTCGGCGAGCAGGGCGACCGTCCGGGCGACGATCATGCCGGGGGCGTCCCCGATGACGCTGACCTTCTTGCCGAGGGCCTGGAACAGCCCGATGGCCGCCTCGACGTCCTCCTTCGGCGCGGTCGCGGAGGGCGCGAGGGCGACGCGGGTGCAGGTGCGGTAGTCGAGGGCGAGGTCGAAGTCGATGCGCGGGCCCAGGTAGGCGGTGTTGGTGGGGCCCTGGCCGTCGGCGAGGGCGAGCCGGGTGCCGCCCGGCAGTACGAGGCAGCCGTCGAAGGTGCCCTCACCGCTGTCGCGGGTCACCTCGATGCCCGCTTCCTCGATCATCGCGGGCAGGACGGCGGCGGGCCCGGACAGCCTGAGCTGGTAGCCGACCGCCCCGGGCGCCCGGCACGGCCCGGCCGTGTGCGGCACGGGCGCGGCGGCGCCCTCGCCGTGGTCGTACCACCCCCGGCCCGTCTTCCGCCCGAGCAGGCCGGCCTCGACGAGCCGCTGCTGGGCGAGCGAGGGCGTGAACTTCGGGTGGTGGAAAAACGCCTCGTACACCGAACGGGTGACGGAGTTGTTCACATCCTGGCCGATGAGGTCGGTCAGCTCGAAGGGGCCCATGGCGAAGCCGCCGCTCTCGCGCAGGACGGCGTCGATCGTGGCGGGGTCCGCGACGCCCTCCTCGTACACGCGGAAGGCCTCGGCGTAGAAGGGCCGGGCGATGCGGTTGACGAGGAAACCGGGGGTGTCGGCGCAGCTCACGGGCGTCTTGCCCCAGGCGGCCACGGTGGCCTGGGCGCGCTCGGCGACCGCCGCGTCCGTGGCGTGGCCCCGGACGACCTCCACGAGCGGCAGGAGTGGGGCGGGGTTGAAGAAGTGCAGGCCGACGAACCGGCCGGGCAGGCGGAGGGCGCCCGCGACGGCGGTCACGGACAGGGAGGAGGTGTTGGTGGCGAGTACGCAGTCGTCGGGAACGACCGATTCCAGCTCACCGAACAGCTTCTGCTTGGCGGTGAGTTGCTCGAGAATCGCCTCGATGACGAGTGCGGAGTCGGCGAGGTCGGTCAGCTGTGCGGCAGGGCGCAGGCGGGCGAGTGCCGCGTCCCGGCCGGCCGCGTCGAGTCTGCCCTTGTCCACGAGCCGGCCGAGGCGTGCGGCGATCGACCGCGCCGCCTCCGCCGCCCGGCCGGGGGCGGCGTCGTACAGCCGCACGGGATGCCCGGCGACCAGGGCGACCTGGGCGATTCCCTGCCCCATGGTGCCCGTGCCGACGACGGCGACGGTGCGTGCCGGGTCGATTGGGGTCATGTCAGTGATCCTCCCCGATGAGTTGTCCACAGGTTTGCCGGGCCCCCTTGTCCCGACCGATCGTTCGGTTACTGTATCCATCGGGAGTGCTCCTGGCTCCCCGAACGCTGTCGCCCGATCCCTGTCGCCCTAGTCGCACTGTCAGAGCCCCGCTCGACGAGGAGTTGGTCAGACGTGACCGCCGCACTCACCACCGCCCAGTTGATCGAGAAGCATCTCCCCACGCTCGACCAGGCCCTGGACGCCATCCGTACGCGCGCCTACTGGTCCCCGTACCCCGAGCACCCGAAGGCCTACGGCGGCGACGGCCAGGGGGTGCCCGGCAGCCTCGACGCCGCCGGCGGCCAGGCGGCCTTCGACGCCCTGCGCGGCAAGCGCTTCGAGCTGGACCAGCCCGGCACGGACGGCTGGACGGGCACGGAGGTCTCGCCCTACGGCCTGGAGCTGGGCGTCGAATATCCGCACGCCGACATCGATGTCCTGCTGCCTGCCCTGCGCGCGGCCATGCCCGAGTGGCGCAAGGCCGGAGCGCGGGCCCGGGCCGCGGTCTGTCTGGAGATCCTCGCCCGGATCAACGCCCGGACGCACGAGATCGCCCACACGGTCATGCACACCAGTGGTCAGGCGTTCATGATGGCGTTCCAGGCCGGCGGGCCGCACGCCCAGGACCGCGGCCTGGAGGCCGTCGCCTACGCCTACGCCGCCCAGGCCGCCGTCCCCGGCTCCGCGGAGTGGGTCAAGCCGCAGGGCAAGCGCGATCCCCTGGCGCTGACCAAGGAGTTCACGGCCGTACCGCGCGGCGTCTCGCTGCTCATCGGCTGCAACACCTTCCCCACGTGGAACGGCTACCCGGGCCTGTTCGCCTCGCTCGCCACCGGCAACGCCGTGCTGGTCAAGCCCCACCCCCGGGCGGTGCTGCCGCTCGCGCTGACCGTTCGGATCGCGCGCGAGGTGCTGAGCGAGGCCGGGTTCTCCCCCGACCTGGTCGCCCTGGCCGCCGAGCGGCAGGACGAGGGCATCGCCAAGGCCCTGGCGGTGCGCCCGGAGATCCGCATCATCGACTACACCGGCTCCACGGCCTTCGGCGACTGGCTGGAGGCCAACGCCCGCCAGGCAGAGGTCTTCACCGAGAAGGCCGGGGTCAACACGGTCGTCGTCGACTCGACCGACGATTACAAGGGCATGCTCTCCAACCTGGCTTTCTCCCTGTCCCTGTACAGCGGCCAGATGTGCACCACCCCGCAGAACCTGCTGATCCCCCGCGAGGGCATCGCCACCGACGCCGGCCACAAGTCGTACGACGAGGTGGTGAGCGACCTGGCCACCGCCGTGGACAAGCTGCTGGGCGACGACGCCCGGGCCAACGCCCTGCTCGGCGCGATCGTCAACGACCAGGTCAAGGCCCGTATCGACGCCGCCGCACAGCTGGGCGAGGTCGCCCTGGCCTCCCGCTCCGTGGCCAACCCCGACTTCCCCGGCGCCACGGTCCGCACCCCCGTGATCGTCAAGCTCGACGGAGCCAAGCCGGACGCGGAAGCGGCCTACCTCTCCGAGTGCTTCGGACCGGTGGCGTTCGCGGTGGCCGTCGACTCGGCCGCCGACGCCGTGGAGCTGCTGCGCCGCACGGTGCGGGAGAAGGGCGCGATGACGGTCGGTGCCTACACGACCTCGGCAGAGGTCGAGCAGCTGATCGAGGAGGCGTGCCTGGAGGAGTGTGCCCAGCTCTCCCTCAACCTGACGGGCGGGGTGTACGTCAACCAGACGGCCGCCTTCTCCGACTTCCACGGCTCCGGCGGCAACCCGGCGGCCAACGCGGTGCTGTGCGACGGTGCGTTCGTCGCGAACCGCTTCCGCACGGTGGAGGTGCGCCGACCGGCCTGAGCCCGTCAGACGGGAGCCGGGCCGCCCCAGTGGAAGAGCGTCATGGCGACGCTGGTGGCGAGGTTGTAACTGGAGACCTGGGGACGCATGGGCAGGGCGACCAGCCGGGTCGCCCTGGCCCGCAGCTCAGGCGAGATGCCGTGCCGCTCGGAGCCGAAGGCGATCAGCGCGTCGTCCGGGACGGGCACGGACCGGATGTCGTCGCCCTCCGGGTCGAGGACGTACAGCGGCCCGGGCGGCAGTTCCTCGAGGGGAAGCCGCTCGACGGCCGTGGCGTAGTGCAGCCCGGCGCCGGACCGCACGGCGTTCGGGTGCCAGGGGTCGATGTCGCCGGTGGTGACCACTCCGGTGGCCCCGAATCCGGCGGCGAGACGGATCACGGCGCCGACGTTGCCGAGGTTGCGGGGGTTGTCCAGGACGACGACGGGCGAGGTACGGGGCAGGCGCGCCAGCGCGTCGAGGTTGGCCCGGCGGTCGCGGCGGGCGGCCAGGGCGGCGACCCCGGTGGGGTGCACCCTGGGCAGCAGCCCGCGCAGCGTCTGCGCGGGCACCTCCACCAGGAGATCGTCGAGCCTGTCCGTCAGGTCGTCGGCCAGGTCGGCCGCGAGCGCCAGGGTGGAGGTCTTGTCACTGGTGAGGGCGGGGCCCACGGCCGCCCCGAAGCGCAGGGCGTGCTTGAGCGCGTGAAAGCCGTCGAGCAGCACGGCGTCGGGTGCGTCGGCGGCCCATCGTCGCAGTACAGCGGCGTCGGCGTCGTCCTGGGTCATGCCCCTCACCCTACGATCCGCCCCTCGGGCAGTGACTCAGCGCTTCCGGCGTTCGCGGAGCTGGGTCCGGGGCGGAGCCCCGGCTTCGGGAAGGGGCGGGACAGGGGAATACTCCGCCTCACCTTCACCACCCGCCCCAGCTTTTGCAGGAAGGAGGTCGGCAGGAACACCGCGTCGGCCACGATCATCGCCAGCGAGAAGAACGGCAGTCCCAGCAGCACCGCGATGCCCACGTGCTCGGCCATCATCACCACCAGCAGCACGTTCTTCACCCGCCGGTTCAGCAGCGTGAAGGGGAAGGCGACCTGCGCGGCCACCGTGCCGTAGCTGAGCAGCAGCACGATGATCCCGCTGGCGGCCAGGGCGTGGGAGAGCCAGGGCCACGGCGAGAAGTAGTCGATGTGCATCGGGTAGTACAGCGCGGTGCCGTCCTGCCAGCGCGAACCCTGGATCTTGTACCAGCCGGCCGTGGCGTAGATCAGACAGACCTCCGCCATGATGACCAACAGGGCGGCGTTGTGGGCGAGATGGGCCAGCGTGTCCAGCACTGTCCGGGGCTCGCCGGGGGCGTAGCGCCCCGCCGCCCACCACAGGCCGTGGATCAGCCACAGCCCCCACAGCGCGGTCGCCCAGCCGATGCCCGGCAGCGGCCCTTCGTCCGTCCACGCCATGCCGGTGCCGGCGAACACCTGCGCGGCGGCGAGCGCGAGGCCGCAGACCGTCCACAGCACGATGCCGGGCACGTCCCGGTCGTCCTGGCCGCCGGCCCGGCGGGCGGCGCGCCGGGCGTCGAGGGACCAGACCTGGCCGCAGCGTGTGAGCACGGTGTAGAGAGCCATCAGGTGGATGACGTTGTCGCCGCCGTCGCCGATGAAGACGCTGCGGTTCTGCAGCGACAGCACCGCGAGCATGGAGAGCACGGACATGGTCCGTGTGCGCCACCCGAGCATCAGCAGGGCACTGGAGATGACGGCCAGCGCGTAGACGGCCTCGAACCACACAGGGCTGTCGGTCCACAGGAGCGCCGTGAAGGCGTGGTTGTCGGCGGTCAGCTGCTGGGCCATCCCCCAGCTCCAGGGGGCGTCGGGCCCGTAGAGCTCACGGCGGTTGGGCCATTCGCGGAGCAGGTAGCACAGCCAGGTGAAGGAGAGGCCGATGCGGATGACGGCGGTCTGGTACGGGCCGAGTGAGGAGCCGGTGGCGCGGGCGAGCCCCCGCGTGAGGGAGTTGATCACCGGGTGCTCACCTCCGCGACGTCGGCGGTGGTGACCGGCCACCAGCTCAGCACGCGGTGCACCGGCTTGGTGTCGGCCTTCTCGTCGCTCCACGGCGGCGGGGCGATGGCCGTGGTCACGGACCGCACCTGCACGCGCTCGACCGGGCGGCCGTCCTGCGCGGCGCCCAGCCGGGAGACGACGATGCGGCGTATGTACTGCTCGGAGAGGCGGCCGCGCAGGCCGTTGGGCTGCTCACGGGCGTCGTGGGTGTTGGCGTAGAAGTCCCAGGCGCGGCGGAGTTCGTTCTGCCGTGTGTGGCTGGGGAGCGGGTTGTGGAGGATGGCGGCGCCGTCCCGGGCGGAGAGGTCGGTCCAGGGGGTGACGGTCGTCCGGCCGTCGGGGCCGCGCAGCTCGGCACGGGCCTGGACGGCGATGTTCTGCTGGAGGGGGTTGGGGGCGAAGAACTTCCAGTTCTGTTCGTATTCCGGATAGACGTAGTCGTCGATCGCCGCCGCATGCTGCTTGCTGACCGTGTTCGGCGGCGCGACGTGCAAGAACATCATTCCCAGGTGTACGGCCGCCGCCAGGCCCACGACCGCGACGCCGGCCGCGACGACGATCCGTGACGGCAGGGACAGCCCCTCCAGTCCGGCGTCGCCGCCGGTCCTCTCGCGCCCGTCGTCCCTCTCCATACCGCCCCGATTCCGCTTGCCGCACCGATGCCGTCTCGCCGCCGGGGGTCCGGCGTGCACCCGAACGGTACCGACGCCGCCCCACACGGCACAGCGCCCCCGGGTTATCCACAGGGTTGACAGGCCCCGGGCACCGATCCACCATTGAACCGAACGATCGGTCGGTAGGGAGATTCGGGAGAAGCGAGGGGGCACGGCATGACGACGATTGCGCCGGAGGCAAGGACACCCGAGGCGGTGTTCGAAGCCGCCGTGGCCGCCGACGAGCGCATCGAGCCACGCGACTGGATGCCCGATGCCTACCGCGCCACCCTGGTCCGCCAGATCGCCCAGCACGCCCACTCCGAGATCATCGGCATGCAGCCCGAGGCCAACTGGATCACTCGGGCGCCCTCGCTGCGGCGCAAGGCCATCCTCATGGCCAAGGTCCAGGACGAGGCGGGCCACGGCCTGTACCTGTACAGCGCCGCCGAAACCCTTGGCACGAGCCGCGACGAGCTGCTCGACAAGCTGCACGCGGGCCGCCAGCGCTATTCCTCGATCTTCAACTACCCCACGCTCACCTGGGCGGATGTGGGCGCCATCGGCTGGCTCGTGGACGGCGCGGCCATCACCAACCAGGTCCCGCTGTGCCGCTGCTCCTACGGGCCCTACGCCCGCGCCATGATCCGCATCTGCAAGGAGGAGTCCTTCCACCAGCGCCAGGGCTATGAGCTCCTGCAGGCCCTGAGCAGGGGCACCGAGGCCCAGCACGCCATGGCGCAGGACGCGGTGGACCGCTGGTGGTGGCCCTCCCTGATGATGTTCGGCCCGCCCGACGACGAATCGGCGCACTCCGCCCAGTCCATGGCCTGGAAGATCAAGCGCCACTCCAACGACGAGCTGCGCCAGCGCTTCGTCGACATCTGCGTCCCCCAGGCCGAGTCGCTGGGGCTGACGCTCCCCGACCCGGACCTGCGGTGGAACGAGCAGCGCGGACACCACGATTTCGGCGCCATCGACTGGGACGAGTTCCACGAGGTGCTCCGGGGCAACGGCCCCTGCAACGACCAGCGGATCAGCGTGCGCCGCCAGGCGCACGAGGAAGGCGCCTGGGTGCGCGAGGCAGCCGCCGCTTACGCGGCCAGGCATGGGGAGGCGAAGGCATGACCGGCACCGACTGGCCGCTGTGGGAGGTGTTCGTGCGCAGCAGGCGGGGCCTGTCGCACACCCACGCCGGCAGCCTGCACGCACCGGACGCGGAGATGGCCCTGCGCAACGCCCGCGATCTCTACACCCGGCGTTCCGAGGGCGTCTCGATCTGGGTGGTGCCCTCCACCGCGGTCACCGCCTCCTCGCCCGACGAGAAGGACCCCTTCTTCGATCCCGCCGCCGACAAGCCCTACCGGCACCCCACCTTCTACGACATCCCCGAGGGGGTGCGGCACCTGTGACCGCCGCACTGGCTCTCGGCGACGACGCGCTGGTGCTCTCCCACCGGCTCGGCGAGTGGGCCGGCCACGCGCCCGTGCTCGAGGAAGACGTCGCCCTCGCCAACATCGCCCTGGACCTCCTCGGCCAGGCACGCACCCTGCTCTCCCTCGTCGGCGACGAGGACGAGCTGGCCTTCCTCCGCGAGGAGCGCGCCTTCCGCAACGTCCAGCTCGTCGAGCAGCCCAACGGCGACTTCGCCCACATCATGGCCCGGCAGCTGTACTTCTCCGTCTACCAACACCTGCTGTACGGACAGCTGGCCGCCACGGACGACCCGCTGGCCCCCCTGGCGGCCAAGGCCGTCAAGGAGGTCGCCTACCACCGCGACCACGCCGAGCACTGGACGCTGCGGCTCGGCGACGGGACGCACGAGAGCCACGCCCGGATGCAGCGCGGCCTGGACGCCCTGTGGCGGTACACGGGCGAGCTGTTCGAGCCGGTCGAGGGCGTGCCCGTGGACTGGGCCGCACTGCGCGACGGCTGGCTGACCGGGGTCACGGACGTCGTCGAGCGCGCCACACTGACCCTCCCCGCCGGCCCACAGGCGGGCGCGTGGACGGCCGGCGCGGGCCGGCAGGGCATCCACACCGAGCCGTTCGGCCGGATGCTCGCGGAAATGCAGCATCTGCACCGCAGCCACCCGGGGGCGACATGGTGAGCGCGCCCACCCCCCTCGAAGAGGAACTCCGCGCCCTGGCCGGAGCCGTCCCCGACCCCGAGCTGCCGGTCCTGACCCTGGCCGAGCTGGGCGTGCTGCGCGCCCTGCACATCACCGGCCCCGGCCATGTGGAGGTGGAGCTGACCCCCACCTACACCGGCTGCCCGGCGATAGAGGCGATGTCGGCGGACATCGAGCGGGTGCTGCGCGAGCGCGGCATCCCCGAGGTCGAGGTGCGCACGGTCCTCGCCCCGGCCTGGTCCACGGACGACATCACCGCCGAAGGGCGGCGCAAGCTGGAGGAGTTCGGCATAGCGCCGCCGGGGCCGGCGGGCGGAGGCGGCCCGGTCATGGTCGGCCTGGGCATCCGCTGCCCCCACTGCGGCTCCACCGACACCACGCTCCTGAGCCGCTTCTCCTCCACCGCCTGCAAGGCGCTGCGCCGCTGCGAGGCATGCCGCGAACCGTTCGACCACTTCAAGGAGTTGTGATGGCAGCGGCCCACCATGGCGCCTTCCACCCCCTGCGGGTGGCAGCCGTCGAACCGCTCACCGACGACTCGGTCGCCGTCACCCTCGCGGTGCCCGCCGAGCTGCGCGACACCTTCCGCCACGCACCCGGCCAGCACCTCGCCCTGCGCCGCACCGTGGACGGGGCCGAGATACGCCGCACGTACTCCATCTGCGGACAGGCACCGGGACCGGGCGCGGACGGGCCGAGGACGCTGCGGGTGGCGGTGCGGCTGGTGGACGGCGGGGTGTTCTCCACCTATGCCCTCAAGGAGCTGGCCACAGGGGACACGGTGGAGGTGATGGCGCCGGCCGGGAGGTTCGTGCTGGAGCCCCGCCCGGGGCACTTCGCGGCCATCGTCGGAGGCAGCGGCATCACCCCGGTGCTGTCCATCGTCTCGACCCTGCTGGCACGCGAGCCGCAGGCGCGGTTCTGTCTGATCCGCAGCGACCGCACCAGCGCCTCGACGATGTTCCTGGACGAGGTCGCCGACCTCAAGGACCGCTATCCGGACCGGTTCCAGCTCATACAGACCCTCTCCCGTGAGGAGCAGCAGGCCGGCCCCGCCTCCGGGCGGCTGGACGAGGAGCGGCTGGCCCGGCTGCTGCCCGCGCTGGTGCCGGTGGAGGCGATCGACGGCTGGTTCCTGTGCGGGCCCTTCGGGCTGGTGCGGGGCGCCGAGCGGGCGCTGCGCGGGCTCGGGGTCACCCGGGACCGGATCCACCAGGAGATCTTCCATGTGGAGGAGGCCCCGCCCGGCGCACAGGCCCCCGCCGCGAGGGCCGCGGCGCCCGCGCACAGCACGGTGACCGCGAAGCTGGACGGCCGGGGCGGCAGCTGGCCGGTGCGGGACGGGGAGTCGCTGCTGGAGACGGTGCTGCGCAACCGGGCCGACGCGCCCTACGCCTGCAAGGGCGGGGTGTGCGGGACGTGCCGGGCCTATCTGGTCTCGGGCGAGGTGCGCATGGACCGCAACTTCGCCCTGGAGCAGGAGGAGCTGGACGCCGGGTATGTGCTGGCCTGCCAGTCGCATCCGGTCACGGAGAAGGTGGAGCTGGACTTCGACCGCTGATTCCCCCCGCTTCCCGCTCCCCGGCCCGTTCTCCTGTTCCCAATCGCGGCCTGCTGCCTTAACTTGACGGTTCGTCAGATAGGACGGGCGCGCAGCGGGCGAGAGGGGCGGCAGTGGACTTCACCTTCACCGAGGAACAGCAGGCCGTGGTCGAGGCGGCCCGGGCCGTCTTCAGCGGGGTGGCTCCCGATGAAGTGCCCAGCCCCGCCCTGGTCCCGGGTGCGGTCGCCGACGACATCGACCGCGCTCTGTGGCGGCGGCTCGCCGAGGCCGACCTGCTGAGCCTGCCGCTCCCGGCCGAGCACGGCGGCGCGGGGCTCGGCCCGATCGCCCTGTGCCTGCTGCTCCGCGAGGCCGGACAGGTCCTCGCCCGCGTCCCGCTCCTGGAGACGGGCGCCGCCGCCCTCACCCTGCGCGAGTACGGCGCACCCGCCACGCGGCGGCTGCTGCCCCTGATCGGCCGGGGCGAGCTCGTCGTCACCGTGGCCTCCAGTGGCCGCACCGGGCATGACGCGGCCGAACTGGCCGTCACCGCCCGCCCCGACAGCGACGGACACTGGCTCCTCGACGGCGTCCAGACCGCCGTCCCCTGGGCGCGCGGCGCCGACCGCGTCCTGCTGCCCGCCCACACCGCCACGGGCCGCACCGTGCTCGCCCTGTTACCCCCCGGCCTGCCCGGCACCGCCCTCGCCGACCAGGTCTCCACCAACGGCGAGCGCTACGCCGAGATCAGCCTGGACTCCGTGCGCGTCGACGGCGACGACGTCATCACCGCGGAGGGCGCCTGGGAGTGGCTGCGCAGCGTCCTGACGACCGGCACCTGCGCCATGGCGCTCGGCCTCGGCACGGCCGCCGCCCGGATGACCAGCGCGTACGCGAGCAAGCGCGAGCAGTTCGGCCACCCCATCGCCACCTTCCAGGCGGTCGCGGTCCAGGCCGCCGACCGCTACATCGACCTTCAGGCGATGGAGGCCGCCCTCTGGCAGGCCGCCTGGCGCATCGAGTCCGGCGCGCCCGGCGCGCTCCCGGCGGCCGCCGACATCGCCGTCGCCAAGATCTGGGCCTCGGAAGGAGTGCGCCGCGTCGTGCAGACCGCACAGCACCTGCACGGCGGCTTCGGCGCGGACACCGACTACCCCCTGCACCGCTACCACGCCTGGGCCAAGCAGCTGGAGCTCTCCCTGGGCCCGGCCGCCGCCCACGAGGAGGCCCTGGGCGACCTGCTGGCCGCCCACCCGCTCAGCTGAGGCCTGTGGCAAGGCCCCCCATGCAGTCGGCCGGCAGGCTAGATGACCGTGCCCGTGGCGCCGTCGGCCGTCACGACCGGGCGGCCCGCGGCGGCCCAGTCCTGCATGCCGCCGGCGACGTTCACCGCGTCCAGGCCCTGCTGCATGAGATACGCGGTGACCTGCGCCGAACGGCCGCCGGAGCGGCAGATGACGTTGATCCGGCCGCCCTCGGGGGCCTTCTCCTGCAGGTCACCGAAGCGCGCCACGAAATCGCTCATCGGGATGTGCAGCGCGCCCTCGGCATGCCCTGCCTGCCACTCGTCGTCCTCGCGGACGTCCAGCAGGAAATCATCGGCCGAGAGAGCATCGACACCGACCGTGGGGACACTGGAACCAAACATGTCCCCGACGCTACCCGACCAGCGAGGCCAGCCGGGCCTCCCGCTCGGCGATCTGCGCCACCAGCCCGTCGGCGATCTCCGCCAGCAGCCCGTCCGGGTCGTCCGGCGCCATTTTGATCATCGCGCCGATCGCGGACGCCTCCAGCTCGGCCGCCACCGCCGCCAGCAGCTCCTTGCGCGCGGCCAGCCACTCCAGCCGTTCGTACAGCTCCTCGCCACGGCTCGGGCGCCGCTGCGCGGGCAGCGGACCCGCCGCCCACTCCTCGGCCAGCTCCCGCAGCAGCGCCTCGTTGCCCTCGCCGTACGCGGCGTTCACCCGCACGATGAACGCCTCGCGCCGCTGCCGGTCGGCCTCGTCGTGCGCCAGGTCGGGGTGGGCCTTGCGGACCAGCTCACGGAACGCGCGCCGGGCCTCGTCGCTGGGCCGCACCCGCTTGGGCGGCTGCACCGGCCGCTCGGTCAGCATCGCCGTCGCCTCGGGGGAGAGGCCCTCGCCGTCCATCCAGCCGCCGAACAGCTGCTCCACCTCCGGCATCGGCTGCACCAGCCCCCGGGCCTCCCGGGCCCGCCGCAGGTCCTCGGGGTCGCCCGAGCGCGCCGCGACCGCCTCCGCGATCAGCGCCTCCAGCTCGTCGAGGCGGGCATACATCGGGCCGAGGCGCTGGTGGTGCAGCCGGGAGAAGTTCTCGACCTCCACCCGGAAGGTCTCCACCGCGATCTCGAACTCGATCAGCGCCTGCTCCGCCGTCCGCACGGCCTGCGCGAGCCGCTCGGCGGCGGGATCCTCGGCCTGGCTCTGTTCGGCTTCCGCATTCGTCACCCGCCCAGCGTACGAGGTGGGCCGATGGCCCGAGGCACGCTCCCCGATCACCGGAGGGGCGAATTCCGGCCCTTCCGGCAGCAAAGTCCCCTCCAGCGCCCAAGCCCTGCCCCGCGACCGGTAACCCCCCGCTCACACCCCCGTCTCCGCCGCCAGCCGCCCGCCGCGCACCGCCGCGACCAGCTCCGCGTGATCCGCCTCCGTGCGGTCCGCGTAGGCCATGGCGAAGGAGGCGACGGCCTCGTCCAGCTCCTCCCCCTTGCCGCAGTAGCCGGCTATCACCAGCGGATCCGCGCTGTGCGCGTGCGCCCGGGCCAGCAGCGCGCCCGTCATCCGCCCGTAGTCGTCGATCTCGCCGGGGGCCAGCGCCGCCGGGTCGACGCTGCCCTTGCGGTTGCGGAACTGCCGCACCTGGTACGGCCGCCCCTCGACCGTCGTCCAGCCCAGCAGCACATCGCTGACGACCTGCATCGACTTCTGCCCGAGCACCACACGCCGCCCCTCGTGCCCGGCGGCCTCCGCCGTGAAGCCCGCCTTCCGCGCGTACGGCAGCAGGACCGAGGGCCGCGCCTCCTTCACCTGCAGCACCAGCGCCTCGCCCCGGTGGTCGAGCAGCAGCACCACGTAGGAGCGCAGCCCCACGCTGCCCGTGCCCACCACCCGGAACGCCACGTCCTGTATCTCGTGCCGGGCCAGCAGCGGCAGCAGGTCCACGGGCAGCGTGGTCAGGTACTCGCCGAGCGCGTGGGCCACCGCCGCCGCCTCCCGCTCGGGCACCCGGCGCAGCACGGGCGGGGCGTCCACGAACCGCCGGCCGCCCCGGCCGTCCCGCTCGGTCGCCTTCGCCGCGAAGCGCGCGCTCGTGTTCCGCCGGGCCTTCTCCGCGACCCGCTCCAGCGTGCCCACCAGCTGGTGGGCGTCGGCGTGGGAGACGAGCTCCTCGTCGGCGATGGCGTTCCACGCCGCGGCCGCCGGCATACGGGCCAGCAGCCGCATCGTGTGCCGGTAGGCGCCCACCGCGTCGCGCGCGGCGGCACGGCAGCCGGCCTCGTCCGCCCCCGCCTCCCGCCCGGCCAGCACCAGCGAGGCGGCGAGCCGCTTCACGTCCCACTCCCACGGCCCGTGGAGGGTCTCGTCGAAGTCGTTCAGGTCGATGACGAGCTCGCCGCGGGCATCGCCGTACAGGCCGAAGTTGGCGGCGTGCGCGTCGCCGCAGAGCTGGGCGCCCAGGCCGGTGACGGGCGAGTCCACCAGGTCGTAGCCCATCAGAGCGGCCGAGCCGCGCAGGAAGGCGAAGGGGGAGGCCGCCATGCGGCCGATACGGATCGGCGTCAGCTCGGGCAGCCGGCCGGCATTCGCGGCCTCGACCGATTCCACCGCGCCGGGGCGGCCGGCCCCGGCCTTCCAGTCCGCGTGCGCGGACCGCGGCACCCGCTCCCGCAACACCTTCCCGGCGGCCTTGCCGGCCCTGCGGCTCTCCCCCTCGGCCACCGGCCGGGCGAATCCCGGTACGTACGGCAGTCGCGACATCGCGGCGCCACCTCCCCTTCACCACGGCGCGGCCTCGCGCGGGCGTCAACTGCGCCTGACCGTACCGTCGCCTCCCCCGGCGCGCAGGAGGCGCGGGTGCCGCATCTCACAGCGCGAACGGCGCGAGAAGTGAGACGCCGCACGCGGAACACGCCCGCGAAACCGGCGGGGAGCAGCGGGCACGGGCGCACAGCCCGGACGTACAACCGGAAAAAACAAAGCTCCCCAGGTCCGAAGACCTGGGGAGCGATGGTGCGCGAGGGGGGAGTTGAACCCCCACGCCCTTTCGGGCACTGGAACCTGAATCCAGCGCGTCTGCCTATTCCGCCACCCGCGCATGGGTGCGTCGTCCGGTTTCTTGACCTTTGCCCGGCGTTTCCGCCCGGTTCGTGTCCGTTCGCCTTTCGACATGCAGAACATTAGCACGCTCCGGAGGGTGCCTTCACACTCGTTCCCGCCCGCCCGGCCCCCGGGGGGGCCGCGGGGAGGGCACCGGTTGCGGGACACTGGCGTCAGGCCGCCTCTACGATCCCCCGTAGGCGGGCGCGCCAAGGCGACACTCGTCACTCCTGGCGCCGAAGGGGAACCAGCTGTTTTCCCGACGCGTGGATACGATCAGTAAGCAGTATCAGGAACGACACTGAGCATCAGAGACGTCACTGAGGGAAGGAGGTGCCCCGTGGGAGTACTGAAGCGCTTCGAGCAGCGACTCGAGGGTCTCGTGAACGGCACCTTCGCCAAGGTGTTCAAGTCCGAGGTGCAGCCTGTCGAGATCGCGGGCGCACTCCAGCGGGAGTGCGACAACAACGCCACGATCTGGAACCGTGACCGCACCGTCGTCCCGAACGACTTCATCGTCGAACTGAGCGCACCGGACTTCGAGCGGCTCAGCCCGTACTCGGGCCAGCTCGGCGACGAGCTGTCCGGCATGGTCCGCGACTACGCCAAACAGCAGCGGTACACCTTCATGGGGACCATCAAGGTCCACCTGGAGAAGGCCGACGATCTCGACACCGGTCTGTACCGGGTGCGCAGCCGCACCCTCGCCTCCAGCGAGTCGCAGGAACCGCACGGCCGGCCGCAGGCCGCGCCGCGCACCTCGGGCGGAGCCGTCACCAACGGCGCCGGCTACCCGGCGCAGCCCGCCGGCCCGCCGCCCATGCCCACGACCCCGCCGCCCGGCGTCCGCCCCCTGCCGCGCACCGGCGGTCCGGGGCCCGGCGCCGTACCGGGGACCCAGACGCGCCGCTGGATCGAGATCAACGGCACCCGTCATCAGATCTCGCGGCCCACCCTGGTGCTGGGCCGCAGCACCGAAGCGGACGTACGCATCGACGACCCCGGCGTCTCCCGCCGGCACTGCGAAATCCGGGTCGGCACCCCCGCGACGATCCAGGACCTGGGGTCGACCAACGGCATCGTGGTGGACGGACAGCACACCACGCGCGCTACGCTCCGCGACGGCTCGCGCATCGTCGTGGGCAGCACCACCATCGTTTATCGGCAAGCCGAAGGGTGAAGCGGGGGCAATGTCAGAGCTGACCCTCACGGTCATGCGGTTGGGTTTCCTCGCCGTACTGTGGCTGTTCGTCATCGTGGCCGTACAGGTCATTCGCAGCGATCTGTTCGGGACCCGCGTCACGCAGCGCGGATCCCGCCGCGGCGGTGACGGCGGACGGCCGCAGCGCGCGCAGCAGCAGACCGCTCCGCCGCAGCAGCGCCAGCAGCAGGCCGGCGGCCGCCGTGCCGACCGCGGCCGCCGCGGCGCGCCCACCAAGCTGGTGGTCTCCGAAGGAACCCTCACCGGCACCACCGTCGCCCTGCAGGGCCAGACCATCTCCCTCGGCCGCGCGCACGACTCGACGATCGTGCTGGACGACGACTACGCCTCCAGCCGGCATGCCAGGATCTACCCCGACCGCGACGGCCAGTGGATCGTCGAGGACCTCGGGTCGACCAACGGCACCTATCTCGACCGGACCCGGCTGACCACCCCGACCCCGATCCCGCTCGGCGCGCCGATCCGCATCGGCAAGACCGTCATCGAGCTGCGGAAGTAGTAGGACCATGACGACCGGAGGGTGGGCAGCGTGGCTGGGAAGGGGCTGTACCCGGAGCCGACGGGCGAGGTGCGCATGAGTCTGTCACTGCGCTTCGCCGCCGGATCGCACAAGGGCATGATCCGGGAGGGCAACGAGGACTCCGGTTACGCCGGCCCCCGACTGCTCGCCATCGCCGACGGCATGGGTGGCCAGGCCGCCGGCGAGGTCGCCTCCTCCGAGGTGATCTCCACTCTGGTCACGCTCGACGACGACGTCCCGGGCTCCGACATCCTCACCTCCCTCGGCAGTGCCGTGCAGCGGGCCAACGAGCAGCTGCGCGTCATGGTCGAGGAGGACCCGCAGCTCGAGGGCATGGGCACCACGCTCACCGCCCTGCTGTGGACGGGGCAGCGGCTGGGCCTGGTGCACGTCGGCGACTCGCGCGCGTACCTGCTGCGCGACGGCGTCCTCACGCAGATCACGCAGGACCACACCTGGGTGCAGCGCCTGGTCGACGAGGGGCGCATCACCGAGGAAGAGGCCACCACCCACCCGCAGCGCTCCCTGCTGATGCGCGCGCTGGGCAGCGGTGACCACGTGGAGCCGGACCTGTCGATCCGCGAGGTGCGGGCCGGCGACCGCTATCTGATCTGCTCCGACGGGCTCTCCGGCGTCGTCAGCCACCAGACGATGGAGGAGGCGCTCGCCAGCTACCAGGGGCCGCACGAGACGGTTCAGGAGCTCATCCAGCTCGCCCTGCGTGGCGGCGGCCCGGACAACATCACCTGCATCGTCGCCGACGTCCTCGACGTCGACGGCGGTGACACGCTCGCCGGACAGCTCAACGACACGCCCGTGATCGTCGGCGCGGTCGCCGAGAACCAGCTGCAGCTGGGCGACGACGGCGCCATGCAGACCCCGGCCGGGCGGGCCGCCGAGCACGCCCGCGCCAACCGGCCCGTACCGCCGCAGGACGGCCCGCACGGCGGCTTCGGGCCGCCCGGCAGCGGCGAGGTGGGCATGGGCGGCATGCCGGACGGCGCGTTCGGCCCGTTCACGGACGAGGACTTCGTCAAGCCGCGCCGCAAGGGCAAGTGGCTCAAGCGGTCGCTGATCATCGCCCTGGCGCTCGGCGTCATCGGCGGCGGTCTGTACGGCGGCTACCGGTGGACGCAGACGCAGTACTACGTGGGCGCCAAGGACAACGACCACGTGGCCGTCTACCAGGGCATCAACCAGGACCTGGCGTGGGTGAGCCTCAGCAAGCTGTACAAGGACCACCCCGAGATCGAACTCAAGTACCTCCCCGTCGACCAGCGCAGCCGTGTCGTGGACACGATCGCGGTCGGCAGCCGGGACCAGGCCCTGCAGAAGGCCCGGGAGCTCGGCACGCTCGCCGGCGCGTGCAAGAAGGAAGACGAGCGGCGCAAGGCCGAGCAGCAGCAGCGCGAGAGCGAGAAGCAGAACACCGACCGGACCGGCGGTGCGGCCAAGGATCCCGCCAAGGACTCGGCCGAGGCCCGGGCACGCGCCCAGGCCGCGCCGAGCCCGGCGCCCGGCCCCACCCTCAGCGAGGAAGAGCAGAAGTTGGTCCCGCAGTGCAGCAGCGCTCAGCAGTGAAGCCGTAAGGGGCCACGACGCCATGTCAGCGATTTCACCCATCCCGAACACCACCAATACGACGATCAGCAGCGCGGGCCCGCCGAGCAGGCGCAACACCGAGCTCGCGCTGCTGGCCTTCGCCGTGCTCATCCCCTGCTTCGCCTACGCCAACGTGGGCCTGGCCCTCGACGGCGAGATGCCCACGGGCATGCTCGGCTACGGGATCGGGCTCGGCCTGCTGGCCGGCGTCGGCCATCTGGTGGTGCGGAAGTTCGCCCGGTACGCCGACCCGCTGCTGCTGCCGATGGCCACGTTCCTCAACGGCATCGGCCTGGTCATCATCTGGCGCCTCGACCAGTCGCCGCGCCTTCAGGCCCGTAAGTTCTTCCACGCCAGCGCCACCAACCAGCTGCTGTTCTCGGCGCTGGGCATCGCGCTGTTCGTGGCGGTGCTGATCCTGCTGAAGGACCACCGCATCCTGCAGCGCTACACCTACATCTCCATGGTGGTGGCGCTGATCCTGCTGGTGGCCCCGATGTTCTTCCCCGCGAAGTTCGGTGCCCGCATCTGGATCACCATCCCGGGCCTGGGCTCGATCCAGCCGGGTGAGTTCGCCAAGATCGTCCTAGCGATCTTCTTCGCGGGCTATCTCATGGTGAAACGTGACGCCCTGGCCCTGGCCAGCCGCCGCTTCATGGGCCTGTACCTGCCGCGCGGCCGTGACCTCGGCCCGATCCTCGCGGTCTGGGCGTTCTCCATCCTGATCCTGGTCTTCGAGACCGACCTCGGTACCTCGCTGCTGTTCTTCGGCATGTTCGTCGTGATGCTCTACGTCGCGACCGAGCGCACCAGCTGGATCGTCTTCGGTCTGCTGATGTCCGCCGTCGGCGCGGTCGCCGTGTCCACCTTCGAGCACCACGTCCAGCAGCGCGTCGACGCCTGGCTGCACCCCTTCGACGCGTTCAAGGACGGCAGCTCCGACCAGATCGCGCAGGCCCTGATGGCCTTCGGCTCCGGCGGCGTGTTCGGCACGGGCTGGGGCCAGGGCCACTCGGACCTCATCGGCTTCGCCGCCAACTCCGACTTCATCCTGGCCACGGTCGGCGAGGAGCTGGGCCTGGCCGGCGTCATGGCCATACTCCTGGTCTACGGCCTGATCGTGGAGCGCGGCGTACGCACCGCGCTGGCCGCCCGCGACCCGTTCGGCAAGCTGCTCGCCACCGGCCTGTCCGGCGCCTTCGCCATCCAGGTCTTCGTGGTCGCCGGCGGTGTCATGGGCCTCATCCCGCTGACCGGTATGACCATGCCGTTCATGGCGCAGGGTGGCTCCTCGGTCATCGCCAACTGGGCGCTCGTCGCCGTCCTCATCAAGATCAGCGACACGGCGCGGCGCCCCGCGCCCGCCCCCGCTCCCTCCCCCGACGCCGAGATGACCCAGGTGGTCCGCCCGTGAACAAGCCCGTGCGCCGGATCGCCATCTTCTGCGGCCTGCTCGTCCTGGCCCTGATGATCCGCGACAACTGGATCCAGTTCGTCCAGGCCGACGAACTCAAGGCCAACAAGCACAACCGTCGCGTGACGATCGCCCGCTACAGCCAGCCGCGGGGCAACATCATCGTCGACGGCCAGGCCGTCACCGGCTCCCAGGAGACCGGCGGCATCGACTTCAAGTACAAGCGCACCTACAAGAACGGCGAGATGTGGGCTCCGGTCACGGGCTACAGCTCGCAGGTGTTCGACGCGAACCAGATCGAGAAGCTCGAGGACCGCGTCCTGACGGGCGACGACGACCGGCTGTTCTTCAACCGGACCGTCGACATGATCACCGGCAAGGGCAAGAAGGGCGGTGACGTGATCACCACCCTCAACACCAAGGCCCAGGAGGCCGCCTTCAAGGGCCTCGGGGACAAGAAGGGCGCCGTCGCCGCCATCGACCCGCGCACCGGCAAGATCCTCGCCCTCGCCTCCACGCCCTCGTACGACCCCTCGCGCATCGCCGGGGCCACGGACGAGAAGGCGTGGAAGGAGCTGCAGGCCGACAAGAACCAGCCCATGCTCAACCGGGCGCTGAAGCAGACCTACCCGCCGGGCTCCACCTTCAAGGTCGTCACCGCCGCCGCCGCGCTGGAGCACGGCCTCTACAAGGACGTCGACTCCAAGACGGACTCGCCGCTGCCGTGGATCCTGCCCGACACCCGTGTCGCGCTGGAGAACGAGGGCAACATCCCCTGCAAGGAAGCCTCCCTGCGGGTGGCCCTGCAGTACTCGTGCAACACCGTCTTCGGCAAGGTCAGCGCCGACCTCGGCAACAAGAAGATGATGGAGACGGCGGAGAAGTTCGGCTTCAACAAGCCGGTCGACACGCCCGTGCGCGCCGTGCCCAGCGTCTACCCCAAGGACAACCGGCCGCAGAACGCCATGGCCGGCATCGGCCAGGCCTCCAACCGCGCCACCCCGCTGCAGATGGCCATGGTCGCCGCCGCGGTCGCCAACAACGGCAAGCTCATGGAGCCGTACATGGTCGACAAGCTGCGCGCGCCCAACCTGAACGTGATCGAGCACCACACGCCCAAGGAAATGAGCCAGCCGCTCTCCGCGGACAACGCGCGGAAGCTGCAGAGCATCATGGAGACCGTGGTGGAGAAGGGAACCGGAACCGCCGCCCAGATCCCGAACGTCAAGGTGGGTGGCAAGACCGGTACCGCCCAGCACGGTGTCGACAACAGCGGCAACCCCTACGCGTGGTTCATCTCCTACGCGAAGACCGGCGACGGCTCGCCGGTCGCCGTCGCCGTCGTCATCGAGGGCTCGGAAACGGTCCGTGACGACATCGCCGGTGGCAAGCTCGCCGCGCCCATCGCGAAGAGCGTGATGGAAGCGGTGCTCAAGACGGAGAAGTGATCCGGCTCACCCTCCGCAGCCGATCATCGCTGTCGTCGGTACCGGTCGTATATCGGGTGGCCGTCGCGCCCGGAAGCTGCCCTGCGTGCCGGGTACGGTATGCCGGACAGCACACCGCCGGACGTGACGTAGGTGCGGTCAGGAAACGGAAGGGCTGGAGCTATGGAAGAGCCGCGTCGCCTCGGCGGCCGGTACGAGCTGGGCTCGGTGCTCGGCCGCGGTGGCATGGCCGAGGTCTACCTCGCGCACGACACCCGGCTCGGCCGCACCGTCGCCGTGAAGACGCTGCGGGTGGACCTTGCCCGCGACCCGTCCTTCCAGGCCCGGTTCCGCCGTGAGGCCCAGTCGGCCGCCTCGCTCAACCACCCGTCGATCGTCGCCGTGTACGACACGGGCGAGGACTACGTGGACGGGGTCTCGATCCCGTACATCGTCATGGAGTACGTCGACGGGTCCACCCTGCGCGAGCTCCTGCACTCCGGCCGCAAGCTGCTGCCCGAGCGGTCGCTGGAGATGACCATCGGCGTCCTGCAGGCGCTGGAGTACTCCCACCGGGCCGGCATCGTCCACCGTGACATCAAGCCGGCCAACGTGATGCTGACCCGCACCGGTCAGGTCAAGGTCATGGACTTCGGCATCGCCCGCGCGATGGGCGACTCCGGCATGACGATGACCCAGACCGCGGCCGTCATCGGCACCGCCCAGTACCTCTCGCCCGAGCAGGCCAAGGGCGAGCAGGTGGACGCGCGTTCCGACCTCTACTCCACGGGCTGCCTGCTCTACGAGCTGCTGACCGTACGGCCCCCGTTCGTCGGCGACTCCCCGGTGGCCGTCGCCTATCAGCACGTCCGGGAAGAGCCGAACCCGCCGAGCGTCCACGACCCCGAGATCACGCCCGAGATGGACGCCATCGTCCTCAAGGCGCTGACCAAGGACCCGGACTACCGCTACCAGTCGGCCGACGAGATGCGCGCCGACATCGAGGCGGCCCTGGAGGGCCAGCCCGTGGCGGCGACGACTTCTTTTGGTTCCATGGGCGCCGTCGGCTACGGCGCCGAGGACCAGCCCACGACCATGCTGCGGCCGCAGGACCACGCGGGCGCGCCCGGCCAGACCTCGATGATGCCGCCCGTCGCCGACGGCGGCGGCTACGGCGGTTACGACGACGGCTCCGGCGGCGGACACCGCGGCGGGGGCGGCAAGAAGAGCAACCTCTCCACCATCCTGCTGGTGGTCGCGGGCGTTCTGGTGCTCGTCGGCGCGATCTTCATCGGCAAGTCCATCTTCAGCGGCGGCGGCAACAACTCCCAGGTGACGGTGCCGCCCCTGGTCGGCCAGACGCTGGCGGAGGCCCAGCGGTCCGGCGAGAACGGCGGCTTCAAGGTCGCCGAGGGCGAGAAGAAGTTCTGCGACCAGCCCAAGGGCAAGATCTGCGACCAGAACCCGAAGGCGGGCTCCAAGGTGGAGCGCAACAGCGAGGTCAAGGTCGTCGTCTCCCAGGGCGCGGAGAAGATCTCGGTGCCGGACGTGCTCGGCGCCTCCTTCGACGAGGCGAAGGCCACGCTCGAGGGCAAGGGCTTCACCGTCCGGCAGAAGCAGAAGGAGTCCGAGCGGACCCCGAACACCGTTCTCGACCAGGACCCCAAGAGCGGGGAGAAGGCCGAGAAGGGCACGGAGATCACCCTCACGGTCGCCGCACAGGCCGCGTCGAAGACCGTGCCGTCCGTCGTCGGCCAGCCCTACGACGCCGCCAAGAAGCAGCTCAGCGACAACGGCTTCCAGGTCGTCAAGGAGGAAGAGGACTCCGCCGACAAGCCGGCCGGCACGGTCGTGCGGCAGAGCCCCGACGGCAACACCTCCGCGCGCCAGGGCTCCACGGTGACCCTCTTCGTCTCGAAGGGCGGGGCGCAGAAGATCGCGGTGCCCGGCGTGGTCACCCAGAAGCTCAAGGACGCCAAGAAGGCGATCACGGACGCCGGTCTGAAGGTCGGCAACATCATCGGTCCGCAGGACGACAACGCCGTGGTCGTCGTGAGCGACCCGGGCGCGGGCACCCAGGTGCCCAAGGACACCCCCGTCAACCTCACCACCGCGGCCGCCGCCCCCGGCGGCGACGGCGGCCAGACGGCCGGCCAGACCGGCGGTCAGACGGGCGGCCAGGACATCGGCGGCCTCTTCGGCGGCCTGACCGGCGGGCGGCGTCACTGATCGCCCGGAACGGCTTTCCCGGGCCCGTAGCGGCCCGCTGAACGCACGGAAGCCCCGGCATCCTCTCCCGGATGCCGGGGCTTCGCGCTGTGTGCCCCACGGGCCGTCAGCGCAGCTCCTTCGGCGGGGTGCGCTTGGCGTCGACCTTCTCCGTGCGCTCCAGCTCGGCCCAGACGACGTAGCGGTAGTCGGAGGTGTAGACGGGCGTGCAGGTCGTCAGGGTCAGGAAGCGGCCCGGTTTGGTCCTGCCGGACTCCTTGGGCACGGGGTCGATCACGTCGACGTTGAAGCGGGAGGTCTGCTTGAGGTCCGCGTAGACCTTGTAGACGTACCAGGTGTCGCGCGTCTCGAAGACGACCGGGTCACCGGTCTTGATCTTGTGGATGTTGTGGAACTTCGCGCCGTGCCCGTCACGGTGCGCGGCCAGCGTGAAGTTGCCCTGCTTGTCCCAGGGCATGCCGGACTTCACGGGCTCGCGGTAGAAGCCGGCGACGCCCTCGTTGAGGACCTTGCCGCCGGTGCCGGCCTTGACCAGCACCTCGCCGTTGCTCATGGCGGGTACGTGCAGGAAGCCGATGCCGTCCTTGGTGTCCAGGGCGCCGGGGCCGGCGGACTTCGCCCAGTGGTCGCGCACCTGGTTGCCCTGCTTCTTGGCCTCGCGGTCGGCCAGGACGTTCGTCCACCACAGGGAGTAGACGACGAAGAGGGCCATGATCACGCCTGCGGTGATCAGCACCTCGCCGATGACGCCGACGGTGGCGGCGATCCGCCCCCGTACGCGGCCAGTCCGTGCCACAGACGTTCGTACCCCGCTTCGCTGTTCTCGCGTGTCTCAGTTGACGAGAGCGTCCGGCTTACCCTCGGTCCGGGGCCGCTCGTCGACCATCTTGCCCCACACGATCATGCGGTAGGTACTGGTGAACTCCGGGGTGCAGGTGGTCAGCGTGATGTAGCGGCCGGGCCCGGTGAAGCCCGATCCGGCCGGCACGGGGTCGATGACCCGGACGTTCGCGGGAGACGTCTGATCCAGTCGGCTGGTCATCTCATACGTATAGAAGGCGCTCTTCGTCTCCACGACGATCTTGTCGCCGGGCTTCAGCCGGTTGACGTAGCGGAACGGTTCGCCGTGGGTGTTGCGGTGCCCGGCCAGCGCGAAGTTGCCCTGCTTGTCCCAGGGCATCGCGGTCTTGAGCACCCCGGCCCCGTCGGCCCCGTCGGCCCCGTTGGCCCCGTAGTGCCCGACCATGCCCCGGTCCAGCACCTTGTGCTTGTTGATGCCCTGGGCGATGGGAGCCTTCACGTCCAGGCTGGGGATGTAGATGATCGCGAAGCCCTGACCCGGGGAGAACGTGCCGGCGTCCCGGTCGGGGCCGTCGCCCTTCTCCCAGCTGTTCTGCAGATGATTGGCGGCCCCGCCCGCCTGCCGCTGGGCGATGACGTTCGTCCACCACAGCTGGTAGGCGACGAACAGCAGCATGACGACGCCCAGGGTGATGAACAGCTCGCCGATCAGCCGGCTCGCGATCACGCCGACGCTGTCCTTGCGGGCGCGCGCGGCGCGCTGGGCGGCCCTGCGCCGCTCGGCGCGCCCCCCGGTGACCACCGGCGGTGCGGGCTCCACGCGGCGCAGCGTCATCGTCGGGTCGTCCTCCGGCGGCAGGGGCTGCGCGACGTACCCCGTGCCGTAGGAGGTCGGCCGGGCGGCCAGCGCGGGGTCCTGCTCGGGCCGGAGTGCGGTCACGCCCCGCCCTTGCCCACCACCGGGGCGAGCCCGGCCGAGCGTTCCACCGCCCCCATGTCGCCGCAGGCGACCAGCCAGTTGGCGAGCATCCGGTGCCCGAACTCGGTGAGCACGGACTCGGGGTGGAACTGCACGCCCTCGACGGGCAGGTCGCGGTGGCGCAGGCCCATGGCGATGCCGTTCTCGGTCCAGGCGGTGATCTCCAGCTCGTCCGGCCAGCTGTTCCGCTCCACCGCCAGGGAGTGGTAGCGGGTGGCCGTGAAGGGCGAGGGCAGGCCGTTGAAGACGCCCTTGCCCTCGTGGGTGACCGGCGAGGTCTTGCCGTGCAGCAGCTCGGGGGCGCGGTCGACGACGCCGCCGTAGGCGACCGCCATCGACTGCATGCCCAGGCAGACGCCGAAGACCGGGACGCCGGTCCTGGCGCAGTGGCGCACCATGTCGATGCAGACCCCGGCCTGCTCGGGTGCGCCCGGGCCGGGGGACAGCAGGACGCCGTCGAAGCCGTCCTGTGCGTGGGCCGGCTCGACCTCGTCGTTGCGGCGCACTTCGCACTCGGCGCCGAGCTGGTAGAGGTACTGGACGAGGTTGAAGACGAAGCTGTCGTAGTTGTCCACGACCAGGATGCGCGCGCTCACCGCGTTACCGCCATTCCGTCGTTGCACCGGCCGGCAGGCCGTTGTCGACCGTCACGTCATTGAACGGCAGCAGCGGTTCCGCCCAGGGGAAGACGTACTGGAAGAGGGCGTAGACGATCGCCAGCACGAGCAGCAGCGAGATCAGCGCCTTCACCCATGCGTTGCCCGGCAGATGACGCCAGATCCAGACGTACATGCTGTCCCTACTTGCCGATGACGTAGTCGGTGGACCGTAGTCGATGGTCGATTGCAGCACCAGACTAAGGGGCGGCACCCCAGATAGGAGGGTCAGCCGGACAAAGCGGCGGGCCTGCCTTCCGTGGCGGGGCGGGTCGTCTCGAGGTGGGCCCAGACGATGAGCCGGTGGCTGTGTCCCCACTCCGGTTCGCAGGTCGTCAGCGTCAGATAGCGGCCCGGCTGCCGGTAGCCGGACCGGGCGGGTACGGGGTCGATGACGCCGGTGTCGGTGGGCAGGGTCCGGTACGGGCGGGTGTCGACGCGGTAGGTGAACCAGGTCGTGCCGTCGGTGAGGACCACCGCGTCGCCGGGGCGCAGGGCCGGGAGGTCCTTGAAGGGGTCGCCGTAGGTGCGGCGGTGGCCGGCGACCGCGAAGTTGCCGCTCTGGCCGAGCCCGGCGGTGCGCTCGTAGTGGCCGAGGCCCCTCTTGAGCAGCTCGGTGCCGGTGCCGTGCAGGACGGGCTTGGCCCAGCCGGCGCCGAAGCGGGGGATGTACATGACGGCGAAGGGGGCGCCCGGGCGGTAGGACGCGCCCGGCGCGGCGGGCGGGGCCTGCTCGCCGTCCACCGCGGGCGGCGGCGCGGCCCGGCTGTCCCGGCGCTCCCCCTGCTCGCCGCGGGCGGGGGGCGCCGGCGTAGGCGGTACGGGCTGTCCGGCGGCCGGGGCGGGAGCGGGGGACGGCGACCCGTCCGGGGCGGGGGTGCCGGCGACGGCTCCGGCGGCCCAGCGGTCCTGGAGGCGGCCGATCTCGTCCCGCATGGCGCTGTCGGCGCGGACGCCGGTCCAGTAGAGGACGTACACCACGAACAGGACGATCAAGGTGCCGATGGTGAGGCACAGTTCGCTGAGCGTCCGTACGACGAGTCGTAACCCCACCGGCCGACCCCTTCCCGGGCGCTATCCCATGGGCTTGGCGTAGTGGAGATCCACTGTGCCCGAGTAGCCCGGAAGTGTCACCGCGTCGTGCTGGTCGACTTTCCAGCCGAGGCCGTAGGCGTTGACGTACTGCAGGTAGTTCTGGATCGCGGGGGAGGTGTCGAGCGCCTTGCGCAGCGCGCCGCGGTCACCGACGGCGGTGACCTTGTACGGCGGGGAGTAGACGCGGCCCTGGAGGATGAGGGTGTTGCCGACGCAGCGCACCGCGCTGGTGGAGATCAGCCGCTGGTCCATCACCTGGATGCCCTTGGCACCGCCCCGCCACAGGGCGTTGACGACGGCCTGGAGGTCCTGCTGGTGGATGACGAGGTCGTTGGGCTGGGGCTGGGGGACGCCGGGGATCTTGGCGGTGGCGTTGGGCGGGGCGTCGGTGAGGGTGACCGTCAGGCCGGTGCCGGCGGTCTTGCGGGTGCCGGCCGCGTCCTCCAGGCTGGTGAGCTTCTTGTCCTGTGCCGTGTCGCGGTTGTCGCGCCGGGCGAGGGCGTCGACCTGGGCGCGGGCGGACGCGGCGCTGTCCTCGAGGTCGGCGTTCTTGCGGCTGCGTTCCTGAATGAGGTCGGAAAGGCGCAGCATGGAGTCGTCGGTGCGGATGTTGGTGCCCTGGGCCGTATTGAAACTCATCCAGAAGATGAGGCCCGCCAGGGCGAAGACACCGCCGGTCAGCAGCCGTACCGGACGGAAGCGCCGGATGGGCCCGCTGGTGGAGTCCGCAGAATGGCTCAACGTACCCTTATCCTCTCCGACGCCGCGGAAGCACTACGCTAACGGACGCCCGGGAGAAGGAAGCGCTCCCGTCGCGTCCCGCCCCGGCGGACCAGCCTTGTATCCCAGCGCGGTCACGCAGCGCATCGACAGGAGAGTTACCTCGTGCCGAAGTCACGGATCCGCAAGAAAGACGACTTCACGCCGCCGCCGGCGAAGCAGCAGAACATCAGGCTGACCACCGGTCGTCGCTGGGTCGCGCCGCTGATGCTGGCCATGTTCCTGATCGGGCTGGCCTGGATCGTCGTCTTCTACGTGACGAGCGGCGACATGCCGGTGGAGTCCCTGAAGAACTGGAACATCGTGGTGGGCTTCGGCTTCATCGCGGCGGGCTTCGTCGTCTCCACGCAGTGGAAGTAGCGGCTCCTGCGGGAGCCGCCCACAAAGCTCTGCCCTGAGCTTTCCGGGGAGTTATCCACACCCTCGTCCACAGTGGGGAAAAACTCAGAAGATCTGTGGATAACTTCCCTGACGTTGACGCCGGTGTGACTGATCACGAACTCCGCGTATCGATGGTCACACCGGCGCCTTCCAGGGGAAACACAGCTCAGCGGGGTCAGGACACCCATGAACGCCTGTTCCCGTACGCCATGCACAAGATCCTGCACTCGTTGTGGACAACCTGTGCGGCCACCGGTGTGGGTGACACGCCCACACCGGCTCTCGGCTACCCGGCTCAGCCGAGCTGAAGCGTCCGTACGCCGACCGTCACCACGATCGCCAGCAGGGCCGCCGCACAGGTGAGGCGCTGGACGAGCACCCGCTTGTCCCGGGGGGCGTGCACCAGCCCGTACGCCACCGCCGTGCCCACCACCAGGCCGCCGACGTGCGCCTCCCAGGCGATGTTCGTCCAGGTGAAGGTGAAGATCAGGTTGAGCACGAGCAGCGCGATGACCGGGCGCATGTCGTACTTCAGCCGCCGCAGCAGCACGGCCGTGGCCCCCAGCAGGCCGAAGATCGCGCCCGAGGCACCCAGCGAGGGCTGGTTCGGGGCGGCGACGAGGTAGGTCAGGGCGCTGCCGCCGAGGCCGGACAGCAGATAGAGCGCCACGTAGCGGGCGCGCCCGAGGGCCGCCTCCAGCGGCGGGCCGAGCCACCACAGCGAGAGCATGTTGAAGGCGATGTGCATCGGCGCCTGGTGCAGGAACGCCGCCGTCAGCAGCCGGTACCACTGGCCCTCGGCGACACCCTCCAGCGGACCGAACTCCGAGAGCGCCGCGCGGCCGAACAGCTCGAGGGCGTCCACCAGCGTCTCGCCGGTGGCCAGCACCGCGACCCACAGGGCGACGTTGATCCCCAGAATGATCTTGGTGACCAGCCGGGGGTCCTCCACCTGGGTGCCGCCGGCGATCGTGCGCGGCGCGCTCGCCTGCGGGGCGGGCCCCGCGCCGGAAGCCCCGGCCACGCACTCCGGGCACTGGAAGCCGACCGAGGCGCTGACCATGCACTCGGGGCAGATCGGACGCTCGCAGCGGGTGCAGCGAATGCCGGTCTCCCTGTCCGGGTGCCGGTAACAGCCGACGGCCTGGTCGTTCATGCTCTCCCCTTGCCCCTCTCGGGAACCCGTGTCGCCCCTGTTCGCACCACGGCCCCGCCCGTCATACGGACGGGCGGGGCGCCAGGTTCCCGTGGAACGGTTGTCAGCGGCTCTCGACGACGACCGACTCGATGACGACGTCCTTCACCGGACGGTCGGTGCGCGGGTTGGTGTCGGTGGCGGCGATGGCGTTCACGACCTTCTTGCTCGCGTCGCCGACGACCTGGCCGAAGATCGTGTGCTTGCCGGTCAGCCAGGTGGTCGGCGAGACGGTGATGAAGAACTGCGAGCCGTTGGTGCCCGGGCCGGCGTTGGCCATGGCGAGCAGGTAGGGCTGGGTGAAGGCCAGGTCGGGGTGGAACTCGTCCTGGAACTGGTAGCCGGGGCCGCCGGTGCCGTTGCCCAGCGGGTCGCCGCCCTGAATCATGAAGCCCTCGATGACGCGGTGGAAGACCGTGCCGTCGTACAGCTTGTCCGTCGTCTTCTCACCGGTCGTGGGGTTGACCCACTCGCGCTCGCCCTTGGCGAGCTCGACGAAGTTCTTGACCGTCTTGGGCGCGTGGTTGGGGAGAAGCTGGATCTCGATGTCGCCCTGGTTGGTCTTCAGGGTGGCGTAAAGCTGCTCAGCCACGGTCTACCTTCCATAGTGTTCACTGACGGCTACCGATCCTCGCACGACGGGTTCGCACGAGTAGCCACCAAAGCCCCGCGCGCGGCGGTGAACCATGGCATTGTCGACGGAAGCTCCCCTTTGACCCGGATGCCCGCTCGCACATGCCGGACCGCCCATCGGCAGGCATGATTTTCCACTGGGTGGAAAGGCGACAAACCATACGCCACCGAGGAGGAGGTTCTCGTGACCCGCAAGGACAGCGTGCGCGCCGCGACCAGCAGCGCCAAGCACAGCGTGCGCCACGCCGCGGAAGTGGTGGCGCCCTATGCCGGCACGGCCAAGGACGCCGCCGTGCACTACGCGCACGAAACCCGGGTACGGCTCGCGCCCAAGGTGTCATCGGCCGCCCGCCATGCCCGTACGACCGCGGGCGAGCAGTACCACGCCCACCTCGCACCGCGTCTGGAGCACGCCCGCGACGCCTTGCCGCCCAAGGTCGACCAGGCCACCGCCCGGGCCCGCGCCGTCGCCGAGCCCGTGCGCGACGAGGCGCTCTCGCGCGGCACGGCCGCCCTCGCCGCGCTGCGCGGCCAGGTGTCGGCCGAGGACGTCGAGAAGATCACGCGCCGCCGCGGCCGCCGCTGCCGGGTCAGCCGCAGGGCCAAGCGGTTCCTGGTGCTGGGCGTGCTCGCGGGCGGAGCGGTCGCCGTCTGGAAGTGGTGGGACAAGCAGGCCAACCCGGACTGGCTCGTCGAGCCCCCGGAGGCCACCGAGCCCGCCGACCGCGGAACCCTGAGCTCGGTCGACGGCAGCGGCGAGGCCTCCGGCCTCGACCCGGAGGTCCAGGCCAAGCAGGACCGGGCGGACTCCGATGCGTACGACGAGGGCGACAACGACCGGCCCTGACCGCCGCCACCACCACGCGAAGAAACCCCCTCCGACCTGCGTTTCCGCAGGTCGGAGGGGGTTTCTGACGGTGGAGCCTAGGGGAGTCGAACCCCTGACATCTGCCATGCAAAGACAGCGCTCTACCAACTGAGCTAAGGCCCCGTCGGGGACCAGACTACCCGGTGCCAGGGGTGTTTCCCGACCGGGTATCGCCGGGACCCACCACTCTCCGTAGGATGCACCGCAAGATTCGCTGCCGCGAAGCGAAGGGGAGAGCGAGATGGACGCATCACAGCAGGAAGCCACCGCCCGCGCACGGGAGCTGCAGCGAAGCTGGTACGGGGAGCCGTTGGGGGCGCTCTTCCGCCGTCTCATCGACGACCTCGGCCTCAACCAGGCCCGTCTCGCCTCCGTCCTGGGCCTCTCGGCGCCCATGCTCTCGCAGCTGATGAGTGGTCAGCGGGCGAAGATCGGCAACCCCGCGGTGGTACAGCGGGTGCAGGCGCTGCAGGAGCTCTCCAGCCAGGTCGCCGACGGCAGCGTGAGCGCCGCCGAGGCGGCCGAGCGCATGGAGGAGGTCAAGAAGAGCTCGGGCGGCTCGGTCCTCAACTCCACCCAGACGACGGCCAGCAGCGGCGCTCCAACTGTGCGCCGGGTGGTCCGCGAGATCCAGTCGCTGCTGCGGTCGGTGGCGGGCGCCGGGGACATCATCGACGCCGCCGACACGCTCGCCCCCAGCCACCCCGAGCTGGCCGAGTTCCTCCGCGTCTACGGCGCCGGCAGGACGGCCGAGGCCGTCGCGCACTACGAGGCGCACCAGAGCTGACCGTGCCGGCGAGGCCGGCGGAGCAGGAGGCGGGGGCGGCGCGAACGACATGGGTGAGGTCTTCGCTGGGCGGTACGAGCTGGTGGACCCGATCGGCCGCGGCGGGGCGGGAGCGGTCTGGCGGGCCTGGGACCAGCGCCGGCGGCGCTATGTGGCGGCCAAGGTGCTGCAGCAGAGCGACGCCCACACACTGCTGAGGTTTGTCCGCGAACAGGCGCTTCGCATCGATCATCCCCATGTGCTGGCGCCGCTGAGCTGGGCGGCGGACGACGACAAGGTCCTGTTCACCATGGAGATGGTCGGCGGCGGTTCGCTGGCCCATCTCATCGGCGACTACGGGCCGTTGCCGCCGCATTTCGTGTGCGTCCTGCTGGACCAGCTGCTGTCCGGGCTCGCGGCCGTGCACGCGGAAGGCGTCGTGCACCGGGACATCAAACCCGCCAACCTCCTTTTGGAGGCGACCGGTACGGGACGGCCCCATTTACGGCTCTCCGATTTCGGGATCGCCATGCGCAAGGGCGAGCCACGGCTGACGGACACCAACTTCGTTATGGGCACGCCCGGTTACTTCGCACCGGAGCAAATGCTGGGCGAGGAGCCTGACTTCCCCGCCGACCTCTTCGCCGTCGGCCTGGTGGCGCTGTATCTCCTCACGGGCCGCAAACCGGACGCCGAGGCGCTCGTGGAGCGCTTCCGGGAGCAGGGCGTGCCGAACGCCCCGCAGGAGGTGCCCGAACCGCTCTGGGACGTGATCGCGAATCTACTGCACCCCGACCCGTACACCCGCTTCCGTACGGCCACGGGGGCGCGCAAGGCCCTGTCGGCGGCCGTGGAGCTGCTGGGCGAGCCGCCCGACGACGAGGAGCGGATCGAGGTCTTCGACCAGCTGGGCCCGCTGCCCCCGGGATTCGGCCCCTCGGGCCCCGAACCGGAACCCCGCCCGGAGCCGCGGCCGGCCCCCCGGCCCGAGCCCGGGGCGGAGGGTGTGCCGCTCGCGCCGCCGCGGCCGAACTACCCGCCCACGCGCCCCTACACCGCCCCGCAGCCGTTCCCCCGCCCCTTACCGCCGCCGCCCGCCCAAGGACCCTTCACCGGGGCCGCAGCAGCCCGTCACGGGCGTTCCGGGCCATCGGCCAGGGTGGCGGTGCCGGTGCTGATCGTCGCGCTGCTGTGCCTGGCCGTGGGGGTGTGGGCGCTCACCGCCGGCTGAGCGGCGCGGCACCGGGACAGGTAGGACATCACGGGAGAAGCTTCACGTTCGCAATCATTTTATTTGCAAACGCAACTAAAGCGACAGGGCCCCGGCCGCCTCGCGGCCGGGGCCCTGCAACAACGCTTGTCTTAAGCTCACACGCCCGAACCTGCGGGCACGGAGTCGGTCGCCTCCGTCCACAGGTCCTGCTCGGCGCGATCCGCCTGGATCTGCCGGTACACGAGGAGCCCGCCGATGGCGGCCAGTGCGACCAGGAGCAGCTTCTTCACCGCGCGACCTCGTCTTTCCTTGACGTAAGGGGACCTCTGGTGGCCGATGATACACACCGGCCGATACCGATCGGTGACCTGCGTCCACTCCCCCGCCGGGTCCGAACTCCCAAAAGCGATCGGCCCGGACGGAGAATTCCGTCCGGGCCGATCGTGCGAGTGGGGCTAACAGGACTTGAACCTGTGGCCTCTTCCTTATCAGGGAAGCGCTCTAACCGTCTGAGCTATAGCCCCGCGCGACACCGAAAGATTAGCGCACTTGGGGCCCAGTCCCAAAATCGTCCGGGCCCCAGGCCGTCACACGCGCTATTCGTCCTCGGCGAGCGTCAGCTCCACGCCGCCCACGAAGCCGGCGGAGAGGTTGTAGACAAAGGCCCCCAGCGTCGCCAGGGCCGTCGCCAGCACCACGTCGATCACCGCGATGACCGAGGTGAACAGCAGGACGTGCGGCAGCGACAGGAACGACTCCAGGTCGAAGCCGCCACCGCTCTCACCGGAGGCCGTGGCGTCGCTGATGGTGCCGCCGACCGCGGAGAAGACGCCCATGGCGTCCATGACCACCCACAGCACCGTGGCCGCCACGATGGTGCACACGCCCAGCGCGACCGACAGCAGGAAGCTGACCTTCATCACCGACCACGGGTCGGCCTTGGCCACCCGCAGCCTCGCCTTGCGCGTACGCGGCACCGTACGGGCCGCGGGACGCGGCCGAGGGGCCGAGTCCTGGCCGGAGTGGCCGGCGGCCCGCTCAGCCCCCTTGGGGGCCTTGGTGGCCTTGGTGCCGGTCTTCTCGGCCTTGCCGCCGGCCTTGGTCTTGCCCGCGCTGTTCTTGGCGTCCCCACCGTTCGCCGCGGCGCGTGCGGCGCCACCCGGGTCGGCACCGGAAGCGGCAGCCGAATCAGCAGAACCAGAAGAAGCGGAAGAATCGGCGGAATCAGCAGAAGCGGAATCGGAAGCGGAACGTTCGGCCGGAGGCTCGTAAGCCTTCGGCGGGTGGTACGGCTGCGGATCACGGGTCTCGGTCATGGTCCTCCCCCTGCCTGCGGTCCCGGGGTCTTCGGCCCGGGAGCCCGCGCCGTCCGCGCTGCCGGAGGCCGGGCCACGGGCGGCCGCCTCATCCGATGCGGGCCGGGCGGAACTCCGCCGCTTGGCACCCGCACCGCCGCCGGCGGTGCCCGTGGCTCGACTCACGACTTACTCCTCGGTGTCCTCGACCGGGGCCAGTGCGCCCTCGGGCGCCTCGGACCCGTCGCCCTCGGCCACGTCGCCCAACTCCTCGACGCCCTCAGCCTCGCGACCGGCCTCGGCGTTCCGGGCGATGCCCACGACGGCATCGCGCTTGCCCAGGTTGATCAGTTGGACGCCCATGGTGTCACGGCCCGTCTCCCTGACTTCGTTGACCCGGGTACGGATCACACCGCCGCTCAGCGTGATGGCGAGGATCTCGTCCGTCTCCTCGACCACCAGAGCGCCGACCAGCGAGCCGCGGTCCTCCACGATCTTGGCGGCCTTGATGCCGAGGCCACCGCGGCCCTGGACGCGGTACTCGTCGACGTTCGTCCGCTTCGCGTAGCCACCGTCGGTGGCGGTGAAGACGAACGTACCGGGACGGACGACATTCATCGAGAGCAGCTCGTCACCCTCGCGGAAGCTCATGCCCTTGACACCGGAGGTGGCCCGGCCCATGGGGCGCAGGGCATCGTCCGTGGCGGTGAAGCGGATCGACTGCGCCTTCTTGCTGATCAGCAGCAGGTCGTCCGCGGCGGAGACCAGCTCGGCGCCGATCAGCTCGTCCTCGACGCCGCCGTCCGTCTCGCGCAGGTTGATGGCGATGACGCCGCCGGAGCGCGGGGAGTCGTAGTCCTTGAGCGGGGTCTTCTTCACCAGGCCCGACTTGGTGGCCAGGACCAGGTACGGGGCCACATCGTAGTCACGGACGGCGAGGATCTGGGCGATCTTCTCGTCCGGCTGGAAGGCCAGCAGGTTCGCCACGTGCTGACCACGCGCGTCCCGGCCGGCGTCCGGCAGCTCGTACGCCTTCGCCCGGTAGACCCGGCCCTTGTTGGTGAAGAACAGCAGCCAGTGGTGGGTGGTGGAGACGAAGAAGTGGTCGACGATGTCGTCCTGCTTCAGCTTCGTGCCCCGCACGCCCTTGCCGCCGCGCTTCTGCGAGCGGTAGTCCTCGGTCTTGGTGCGCTTGACGTAGCCACCGTTGGTGATGGTGACGACGATGTCCTCTTCGGCGATGAGGTCCTCGATGGACATGTCACCGTCGAAGGGGATCAGCTGGGAGCGCCGGTCGTCGCCGAACTTGTCGACGATCGCCGCGAGCTCCTCGCTGATGATCATCCGCTGCCGCTCGGGCGAGGCGAGGATCGCGTTGTACTCGTTGATCTTCGCCTGGAGCTCGTCGTGCTCCGCGGTGATCTTCTGGTGCTCCAGGGCCGCCAGGCGGCGCAGCTGCATCTCCAGGATCGCGTTGGCCTGGATCTCGTCGATCTGCAGCAGGCCCATCAGGCCCTCGCGGGCGACGTCGACGGTGTCACTGCGCCGGATCAGCGCGATGACCTCGTCGATGGCGTTGAGCGCCTTGAGCAGACCGCGCAGGATGTGGGCGCGCTCCTCGGCCTTGCGCAGCCGGAAGCGGGTGCGCCGGATGATGACCTCGACCTGGTGCGTCACCCAGTTGCGGATGAAGGCGTCCAGGGACAGCGTGCGCGGCACGCCGTCCACCAGCGCCAGCATGTTGGCGCCGAAGTTGGTCTGCAGGTCGGTGTGCTTGTAGAGGTTGTTGAGGACGACCTTGGCGACCGCGTCCCGCTTGAGGACGATCACCAGGCGCTGACCCGTGCGCGAGGAGGTCTCGTCACGGACGTCGGCGATGCCGCCGATCTTGCCGTCCTTCACCAGGTCGGCGATCTTCTGGGCGAGGTTGTCCGGGTTGACCTGGTAGGGCAGCTCGGTGACCACCAGGCACTGGCGGTTCTGGATCTCCTCGACCTCGACCACCGCACGCATGGTGATCGAGCCGCGGCCGGTGCGGTAGGCCTCCTCGATGCCCTTGCGGCCCACCACGAGCGCGCCGGTCGGGAAGTCGGGGCCCTTGATCCGCTCCATGAGCGCCTCGAGGAGCTCCTCGGGCGTCGCCTCGGGGTTGGCCAGGTACCACTGGGCGCCCTCGGCCACCTCACGCAGGTTGTGCGGGGGGATGTTGGTGGCCATGCCGACCGCGATGCCCGCCGAACCGTTGATCAGCAGGTTCGGGAAGCGCGCCGGCAGGACCGTCGGCTCCTGGTTGCGGCCGTCGTAGTTGTCCTGGAAGTCGACGGTCTCCTCGTCGATGTCCCGGAGCATCTCCATGGACAGCGGCATCATCTTGCACTCGGTGTACCGCATGGCGGCGGCCGGGTCGTTGCCCGGGGAACCGAAGTTGCCGTTGGAGTCCACCAGCGGCATGCGCATCGACCAGGGCTGCGCCAGGCGCACCAGGGCGTCGTAGATCGAGGCGTCGCCGTGCGGGTGGTACGTACCCATGACGTCACCGACGACGCGGGCGCACTTGTAGAAGCCCTTCTCGGGGCGGTAGCCGCCGTCGTACATCGCGTAGAGCACGCGGCGGTGCACCGGCTTGAGGCCGTCCCGCACGTCGGGGAGGGCACGCGAGACGATGACGCTCATCGCGTAGTCGAGGTACGAGCGCTGCATCTCGGTCTCGAGCCCGACGGGCTCGACGCGCATCCCGACGCCCTCCAGGGGCGCGGGGGCGCCCTCGGGAGTCACTTCGGGGACCGGGGCGGTGGGGGTCTCGGGAGTCTCGTCGGCCATTGCTGTTCAAAGTCCTTTCGCGCTGCGGCTGTTTCTCGTGGGCCGACAGGCTCAGATGTCGAGGAAGCGGACGTCCTTGGCGTTGCGCTGGATGAAGGAGCGCCGTGCCTCGACGTCCTCACCCATGAGCACCGAGAACAGGTCGTCCGCCTGCGCCGCGTCGTCCAGGGTGACCTGGCCGAGAACGCGGTGGTCGACGTCCATGGTGGTGACGCGCAGCTCTTCGGCGTTCATCTCGCCGAGACCCTTGAAGCGCTGGACCGAGTCGTCCTTGATCCGCTTGCCGTTCTCCCGGCCGAGCTGGATCAGCGCGTCGCGCTCGCGGTCGGAGTAGGCGTACTCGAAGTCGTCCCGGCCCCACTTGATCTTGTACAGCGGGGGGCGGGAGAGGTAGACGTGCCCGGCCTCGACCAGCGGCCGCATAAAGCGGAAGAGGAAGGTGAGCAGCAGGGTGTTGATGTGCTGACCGTCGACGTCGGCGTCCGCCATCAGGATGATCTTGTGATAGCGGAGCTTCGAGATGTCGAAGTCCTCGTGCACACCGGTGCCGAAGGCGGAGATCAGCGCCTGGACCTCGGTGTTCTGCAGGATCTTGTCGACGCGCGCCTTCTCGACGTTGAGGATCTTGCCTCGGATCGGGAGGATCGCCTGGTACTGCGGGTTCCGGCCGGACTTGGCCGAGCCGCCGGCGGAGTCACCCTCGACGATGAAGATCTCGCACTTGGTCGGGTCGTTCGACTGGCAGTCGCTGAGCTTGCCCGGCAGCGACGCCGTCTCGAGCAGGCCCTTGCGGCGGGTCAGGTCGCGCGCCTTGCGGGCGGCCACGCGGGCGGTCGCCGCCTGGATGCCCTTGCGGATGATGTCCGCGGCCTCGTTGGGGTTGCGGTCCAGCCAGTCCGTGAGGTGCTCGTGGACGACCTTCTGGACGAAGGTCTTGGCCTCGGTGTTGCCCAGCTTGGTCTTCGTCTGGCCCTCGAACTGCGGCTCGCCGAGCTTGACGGAGATGATCGCGGTCAGACCCTCGCGGATGTCCTCGCCCGTGAGGTTGTCGTCCTTCTCGCGGAGCAGCTTCTTGTCGCGGGCGTACCGGTTGATCAGACCGGTCAGCGCGGCGCGGAAGCCCTCTTCGTGGGTGCCGCCCTCATGGGTGTGGATGGTGTTGGCGAAGCTGTAGACGCCCTCGCTGTACTGGCTGTTCCACTGCATCGCGATCTCGACCGAGAGCATGCGCTCCTTGTCCTCGGCCTCGACGTCGATGACGGTGGGGTGGACCAGCTCGCCCTTGCGCGAGTTGAGGTACTTCACGAAGTCGACGATGCCGCCCTCGTAGTGGTACTCGACCGTAAGCGGCTTGCCCTCCTCGTCGACGTGGTCGGGGCGGAGGTCCGTCAGCGCGATGCGCAGGCCCTTGTTGAGGAAGGCCATCTCCTGGAAGCGCCGCGAGAGCGTCTCGAAGGAGTACTCGGTGGTCTCGAAGATGTCGCCGTCGGCCCAGAAGGTGACGGAGGTGCCCGTCTCGTCCGTCGCCTCGTTCTTCTGGAGCGGGGCCGTGGGGACACCGAGCTTGTAGTCCTGGGTCCACCGGAAGCCGTCGGTCTTCACCTCGACCGCGACGCGCGTCGACAGCGCGTTGACGACCGAGACGCCGACGCCGTGCAGACCGCCGGAGACCGCGTAGCCGCCGCCGCCGAACTTGCCGCCCGCGTGCAGCACGGTCAGGACGACCTCGACGGCGGGCTTGCCCTCGGAGGGGACGATGCCCACCGGGATGCCGCGGCCGTTGTCGACGACGCGCACACCGCCGTCGGCGAGGATCGTGACGTCGATCGTGTCCGCGTGGCCGGCCATCGCCTCGTCGACGGAGTTGTCGACGACCTCTTGCACCAGGTGGTGCAGGCCGCGCTCACCGGTGGAGCCGATGTACATACCGGGCCGCTTGCGGACCGCGTCCAGGCCCTCCAGAACGGTGATCGCACTGGCGTCGTACGACGTCTCACCGGCAGGGGCGCCGGTCACGGCGTCCGCTGCCTGGGAGGGGTTGGTGTTCTCGTTGGGGTTGCCGGAATCGGCCACGAAGCGCCCTTTCTGGCACAGCACAGGCCTTCCCTGCTGCGGCGGGGGTTTCCGGGGCAGGCAGGAGGCTGCGTCGTTCAGCGGTTGTCCACGAGTCCCGCGATCCGGCGGGATTACTACCAGTGTACCGGTGGCGCTGACATGAATGGGGGTTTGGCGGTGCCTGAGTCCTCACGTGCCGCCCTGAACCGGCATCAGCCGACTCCCTATATGCGGCCCGGGGCTCCAAGAGGCTCACAGCGGCACTCAGCGCTTCTGGCTGTCAACCGCCCGCAACCGTGAGCGCAGTCTCAGCCGTCCGCAGGCGCCACTTGCTTCACCGCCGCAGCGGCCGGCGGCGGGCTCGGGCCACCGGATCACCCGTAGGTGTCGCCCGGCCCCGTGCTCCCGGGGGCACGCAGCGGCCCGTACCGGCGCCCGGGGCCACCGGGCCCCAGCACCTTGATCATCTTTACGGTGCCCTGGCCCAGGTCGGCGTTCAGCCGGGCCACCAGCTGGGGCGCCAGCAGCCGCAGCTGGGTCGCCCACGCCGTGGAGTCGCACTGCACGGTCAGCACCCGGGCGTCCTCGTCGTACGCCTGCGGCTCACAGTGCAGCGCCACCTCCGGGCCCACCATCTGCGGCCAGCGGCCCATCACACCGCCCACCGCCGCGGGCTTCTCCCAGCCCCGCTCGGTGATCAGCCGGTTGATCGCGGCGCCCAGCGGCAGCGGGTCGCGCCCGTCGGCGCGCGCGCCGGAGCGCAGGCCGCCGCGGCGCGCCTGCTTCTTCTGCTGCACCGCGTTGCCACGGGCCCGCGCCTGCTCCTTGGCGGCCCGCAGCGCCACCCGCGCCAGGTCCACGCCCGAGGGCTCGGGCGTCTTCGCCGGCTGCGGCCCGGGCTGCTCGAAAGGGGTGCTCATACGCGTTCGACCCTGCCCTCCGCGACCGCGTACCGCGCGCCCACCAGCACGCCCGGCACGTCGTCGTCCACAGCCGCGGTCACCAGCACCTGCTCACCCGGGGCGACCAGCTCGGCCAGCCGCTCCCGGCGGCGGGCGTCCAGCTCCGCGAAGACGTCGTCCAGCACCAGCACCGGCTCGTTGCCCTCCGAGCGCAGCAGCTCGTACGAGGCCAGGCGCAGCGCCAGCGCGTACGACCAGGACTCGCCGTGGCTGGCGTAGCCCTTGGCCGGCAGCGGGCCGAGCCTCAGGAGCAGCTCGTCGCGGTGCGGGCCGACCAGCGTCACCCCGCGCTCGATCTCCTGCTTGCGGGCCTCGGCCAGGGCGGCGAGCAGCACCTCGTAGAGCTCCTCGCGGGTGTGGACGCCTTCGAGGCCGGCGGGGCCGCGGTAGTCGAAGGCGACCGGGCCGCCGCCGGGTGCCAGCTGTTCGTAGGCCTTGTCGGCCAGCGGCCGCAGCGTGGCTATCAGGTCCAGCCGGCGGGCGAGCAGCTCGGCGCCCGCCCGGGCCAGGTGCTGGTCCCAGATGTCGAGCGTCGAAAGGTCCATGCCGCGCCCGCCGTGCCGGCGGGCCATCGCGGCGGACTTCAAGAGGGTGTTGCGCTGCTTGAGGACGCGCTCGTAATCCGAGCGCACGCCCGCCATGCGGGGGGAGCGGGCGGTGATCAGCTCGTCCAGGAAGCGGCGGCGCTCCCCGGGGTCGCCCTTGACCAGCGCCAGGTCCTCGGGGGCGAACAGGACCGTGCGGACGATGCCGAGCACGTCACGCGGCCGGACCTGGGAGGAACGATTGATCCGGGCCCGGTTGGCACGGCCGGGGTTGAGCTCCAGCTCGATCAGCTGCTGCCGCTCGCCCTGGACGACGGAGGCGCGGATGACCGCCCGGTCGGCGCCCATGCGGACCAGGGGCGCGTCGGAGGAGACGCGGTGGCTGCCCAGGGTCGCCAGATAGCCGACCGCCTCGACGAGGTTGGTCTTGCCCTGGCCGTTGGGGCCCACGAAAGCCGTGACGCCCGGGTCGAGCGGAACCTCGGCCCGGGCGTACGAGCGGAAGTCGGCCAGCGACAGATGCGATACGTGCATGGGTGCGCCGACCTCCCCCGGCTGCTGCTGTGCTTGTGGGGTTACTTGCTCTCGACCGCGTGGCCGCCGAACTGGTTGCGCAGCGCGGCGATCATCTTCATCTGCGGCGAGTCCTCCTGGCGGGAGGCGAAGCGGGCGAACAGGGACGCCGTGATCGCGGGCAGCGGCACGGCATTGTCGATGGCGGCCTCGACGGTCCAGCGGCCCTCGCCGGAGTCGGCGGCGAAGCCGCGCAGGCGGTCCAGGTGCTCGTCCTCGTCGAGGGCGTTGACGGCCAGGTCGAGCAGCCAGGAGCGGATGACCGTGCCCTCCTGCCAGCTGCGGAAGACCTCGCGCACGTCGGTGACGGAGTCGACCTTCTCCAGGAGCTCCCAGCCCTCGGCGTAGGCCTGCATCATCGCGTACTCGATGCCGTTGTGGACCATCTTGGCGAAGTGGCCCGCGCCGACCTTGCCGGCGTGGACGGAGCCGAAGTCGCCCGCGGGCTTGAGCGCGTCGAAGATCGGCTGGACCTTCGCGACGTTCTCGGCGTCGCCGCCGTACATCAGGGCGTAGCCGTTCTCCAGGCCCCAGACACCGCCGGAGACGCCGCAGTCGACGAAGCCGATGCCCTTGGCGGCCAGCTCCTCGGCGTGCTTCTCGTCGTCGGTCCAGCGGGAGTTCCCGCCGTCCACGACGACGTCGCCCGGGGAGAGCAGCTCACCGAGCTCGTCGATGGTGGACTGGGTCGCGTCGCCCGCGGGGACCATGACCCACACGACGCGCGGACCCTGCAGGGAATCCACAAGGTCCTTGAGGCTGTGGACATCCGCGAGGTCGCGGTTGCGGTCGTATCCGATGACGGTGTGGCCTGCGCGGCGGATGCGCTCGCGCATGTTGCCGCCCATCTTGCCAAGGCCGACGAGACCGAGCTCCATCAGTGATCCTTAAGTGCCGTAGTCGTGCGAGGGGATACCGGAGGTACCTGCTCCGAGCCTACGCCCGAGGGTTTGTGCACACCTGTGGACCGGGGGCGCTCATCGGGTGAGCGGCCCCCGGGCGGGCGGGCCGCCTCAGCCGGACAGGCGCACCGGCATGATCAGGTACTTGTAGGCGTCGTCCGCCTCGGCGTCCACCGCGGGCTTGCCGCTGAGCAGCGCCGGCTTCGTGGACGTGGTGAAGGACAGCTGCGCGACCGGGGAGTCGATCGCGGAGAGGCCCTCCAGCAGGAAGCCGGGGTTGAACGCGATCGAGATGTCGTCGCCCTCGAGCTTGGCGTCGACCCTTTCCACAGCCTGTGCGTCGTCGCTGGAGCCGGCCTCGAGGATGAGGACGCCCTGCTCGAAGCTGAGGCGGACAGGGGTGTTGCGCTCGGCGACGAGCGCGACGCGCTTGACGGCCTCGACGAACGGGGCGGTCTCGATCACGGCGACGGAGTTGAACTCGGTCGGGAAGAGCGTGCGGTACTTCGGCAGGTCGCCCTCGAGCAGGCGGGTGGTCGTACGACGGCCGGCGCCCTCGAAGCCGATCAGGCCCTCGCCGGCACCGGAGCCGGACAGGGCGATCGAGACCGTGTCACCGCCGCTGAGCGACTTGGCGGTCTCCAGCAGCGTCTTGGCGGGCACCAGGGCGACGGCGGAGATGTCCGGGGTCTCCGGCTTCCACATGAACTCGCGGACCGCGAAGCGGTAGCGGTCGGTGGAGGCCAGCGTGACGGTGTCGCCCTCGATCTCGATGCGGACACCCGTGAGCACCGGCAGGGTGTCGTCGCGGCCGGCGGCGATGGCGACCTGGGCGGCGGCCGAGGCGAAGACCTCGCCCGGGACCGTGCCCGTGGCGGTGGGCATCTGCGGCAGGGCCGGGTATTCCTCCACAGGCAGGGTGTGGAGTGTGAATCGCGAGGAGCCGCAGACCACGGTGACGCGCACGCCGTCGGTGGAGATCTCCACAGGCCTGTTGGGAAGTGCGCGGCAGATGTCGGCGAGGAGGCGGCCGGAGACGAGGACGGTGCCGTCCTCCTCCACATCGGCCTCGACCGAGACCCGGGCGGAGACCTCGTAGTCGAAGCCGGACAGGCTCAGGGAGCCGTCCTCCGCCTTGAGCAGCAGGCCCGCGAGGACCGGTACCGGCGGACGGGCCGGGAGGCTGCGGGCCGCCCAGGCCACTGCCTCCGCGAGTACATCGCGCTCCACCCGGATCTTCACCGGAACCGCCTCCTGCTTGTTGCTGGCTCGCCCTGCTGGCTTCTTCGTCGGCTGAGTTGCCGGAGACCAGTCTGACGCACGCCGCTGACAGTCGGTGCGGCTGGCGGTCAAGTCGAGGTCCGGGGCGTGGCGCGGCCCGCGGCCGAGTTGTGCACAGGACCCACTTCGAAACGAGTTCCCCGGTAGATCTCTGTGGTCGTAGTAGTAGGGCCTGTGGAAACCGTGGAAAACTGCCTTTGCCCAGGTCAGGCCGGATTTTTTGTCCACCGTGCCTGTGGGTGGGGGCAGTGGAAAACCGGGGGCTTCTGTGGACCGCGAAAAGTTCTGCACACCCGGTGCACAGGCAGGGGGCACTTCTCCCCAGGCCTGTCCCCAGCTTTACCCACGTTGCCCACAGCCCAATCCGGCACCTTGGTGTGACGCCTTTCACTCGGTGCGGTGACCTTCGGCGTTTCGTTGCCGAACAGTGGACAGCGATGTGGAAAGGCTGTGTATAACACCGGTCCTCCTGTGGGCGGCCGGTGGACAACGTTCGGGGCGGCTGTGGGCGAAGTGCCCGTCCACAGGCTGTGGAACGCCGTTTGCCACAAATCCACACCCCGCTGACCTCGGCTGATGGCATATCAACAGCCTGGCCTGTGGACATGATCTGGATAACTTCCCGGTCCCCAGGGTGTGGACGGTGACGATCGCCCGAATCTGTGGAGAACCAGCAGGTCAGAGCCCATATTCGAACAGGCTGGGCAGCGGCCGGGCCGGGCCGGTGGCCGTCGGCGGCCCCCGGGAACGACGAAGGGCGCTCCGGGAAGCGTCCCGAAGCGCCCTCAGGCGGTCCTCGCCGGCCCTGTCAGCCGTTCTTGATGCGGTTCGTCAGCTCGGTCACCTGGTTGTAGATGGAGCGGCGCTCGGCCATCAGCGCCCGGATCTTGCGGTCCGCGTGCATGACGGTCGTGTGGTCACGGCCGCCGAACTGGGCGCCGATCTTCGGCAGGGAGAGGTCCGTCAGCTCCCGGCAGAGGTACATCGCGATCTGCCGGGCCGTCACCAGCACCCGGCTGCGCGAGGCCCCGCACAGGTCCTCGACGGTGTGCCCGAAGTAGTCGGCGGTCGCCGCCATGATGGCCGGCGCCGTGATCTCCGGTGAGGCGTCCTCGCCGCCCGGGATCAGGTCCTTCAGGACGATCTCGGTCAGCCCCAGGTCCACCGGCTGCCGGTTGAGGCTCGCGAAGGCCGTCACCCGGATGAGGGCGCCCTCCAGCTCGCGGATGTTGCGCGAGATGCGGGAGGCGATGAACTCCAGCACCTCGGGCGGCGCGTTGAGCTGCTCCTGGACCGCCTTCTTGCGCAGGATCGCGATCCGCGTCTCGAGCTCCGGCGGCTGCACGTCCGTGATCAGGCCCCACTCGAAGCGGTTGCGGAGCCGGTCCTCCAGGGTCACCAGCTGCTTGGGCGGCCGGTCCGAGGAGAGCACGATCTGCTTGTTGGCGTTGTGCAGGGTGTTGAACGTGTGGAAGAACTCCTCCTGCGTCGACTCCTTGCTCGCGAGGAACTGGATGTCGTCGACCAGCAGGATGTCCATGTCGCGGTAGCGCTTGCGGAACGCGTCCGCCTTGCCGTCGCGGATGGAGTTGATGAACTCGTTGGTGAACTCCTCGGAGCTCACGTAGCGCACCCGCGTGCCCGGGTAGAGGCTGCGCGCGTAGTGCCCGATGGCATGCAGCAGGTGCGTCTTGCCGAGCCCGGACTCCCCGTAGATGAACAGGGGGTTGTACGCCTTGGCCGGCGCCTCGGCCACCGCCACGGCCGCCGCGTGGGCGAAGCGGTTGGACGCGCCGATGACGAAGGTGTCGAAGAGGTACTTCGGGTTCAGCCGCGCCGTCGGCTCGGCCGCCCCCGTCGAGGACGCGGAGGACGAGGAGGACGACGAGCCGCCGGCGCGGCCGTCCGGCGCGCCGGACGGGCCGCCACGGGAGGGGCCGTCCGGGAGCTCCCGGCGCTGCTCGTATCCGTTCCGCTCACCCTGCCCCGGGGAGCGGTAGTCCGGCTGCTGCTGCTCGTACTGCGAGGCATAAGGGTCGCGCTCGGACTCGGCGAAGGAGCCGAGGCGCGGCTGCTGCCAGCCGTAGTCGCCGCGGTCGGGCGCGGACGGGCCGGGGGGCGCCGAGTGGCGCGGCCAGGCGCCCGGGTCGGGACGGGGCTGCTGGTAGTCGGGGTAGGCGGGCCGTACGGACGGCAGCTCGTCGGAGCCGGGCCGGCCGCCGTAGCCCTCGCGGCCGTCGTAGCCGCCGTGGCTGTCGTAGCCCTCGTAGGCGTCACGACCCTGGCCGGGGCCCGGGCGCTGACCGGGCTGGTGCTGCGGGCGCTCCTGCGCCGGCGGCGGGCCCTGGGGCGCGGGGGGCTCGCCCGCGGAGTCGTCGACGGTGATCGCGATCCGGATGGGGCGGCCGCACTCGCGGCTGAGGGTCTCGCTGACGATCGGGGCGAGCCGGCCCTCCAGGACGCCCTTGGCGAACTCGTTGGGCACGGCCAGCAGGGCCGTGTCGGCCACCAGGGCCAGCGGCTGGCACCGCTTGATCCAGTGCTCGTCCTTGCTCTCCACGCCCTGGCCCCGCCCCTCACCGAGGAGCTGTTCGAGCACGCGCGGCCACACTGCGGCAAGATCGGCGGGCAGGTCAGCCACAGGGCACGCTCTCTCAGTCACGGGTCAGGGATGCGCCCCGAAGTCCACCGAAGGTGTGGTTCTCGGGACGTGCGGGAAGGATGCAGAGTTCAGCCACGGTAGTCAGGCCGAGGTGTACGGTTCAAGTCGTTGTCCACAGGGTGTGTACAAATGTGCCATGGGTCGGCATCTGGTGTCGGCTCGGCCCTGGGGAAGCTACGGTGTATGCCTGGTGCACTGCCGGTTTGACCGGATGGCGTAACCGCGCGTACCGTGACCAGGTCGAGTTGTCGATGGCTGCTGCCGCCTGCCTCCGATGGGCAAAGATCGCGATCTTATCGGATCGTGATCGTGAAGCGGTGCACTTGGGCGTATTGCGAGCTTCTCGTGGGCGCACGGTGACAGCCAGGCGATGTCCCGCCATCAATATTTCTGGAGTCCCCGAGTGAGCAAGCGCACCTTCCAGCCGAACAACCGCCGCCGCGCGAAGACCCACGGCTTCCGCCTGCGCATGCGCACCCGTGCCGGCCGCGCGATCCTCGCGTCCCGCCGTGGCAAGGGTCGCGCCCGCCTGTCGGCCTGACCGGCCTGACGGCAAGGTCCAGGTCGTGCTGCCTTCCGAGTCTCGGCTGAGGCGGCGCGAGGACTTTGCGACCGCGGTTCGCCGAGGACGCAGGGCCGGCCGCCCGCTCCTCGTCGTCCACCTACGCAGCGGTACACCGGACCCGCACACGCCGGGGGGGAACGTCCCCCCGGCGCGTGCGGGTTTCGTCGTGAGCAAGGCCGTCGGCGGTGCCGTGGTCCGCAATCTGGTCAAGCGGCGTCTGCGCCACCTCATGCGTGACCGGCTGGATCAGCTGCCCGCCGGTAGCCTGGTGGTGGTGCGAGCCCTGCCCGGCGCGGGTGAGGCGGACCATGAGCAGCTGGCCCGCGATCTCGATACCGCGCTGCAGCGGCTGCTGGGAGGGGCGCCGCGAAGCAATCCCCCGGGGGGTGACCCCCGGAGCCCCGGTCACCCGGGAGGGAGCGCACAGTGAAGTACCCGCTGCTGTGGTTGATCAAGCTCTACCAGTGGACCATCAGCCCCCTGCTGGGCCCGGTCTGCAAGTACTACCCGTCGTGCTCGCACTACGGCTACAAGGCCATTGACGTGCATGGCGCGGTCAAAGGAACGGCGCTGACGGCCTGGCGCATCCTGCGCTGCAACCCGTGGTCGCTCGGTGGCGTCGACCACGTCCCTCCCCGGAAGCGTCCGGTCTGGCACCAGCGGCTGAGGAGCCGACTGGGCGGGCACCCCGCCGAGGGGCCCACCGCACAGCCCGAGACTCAGCCCAACGCCCAAGGAGCCTGATTCGTGGACACGATCCTGAATCCTCTCTATTACGCCGTTTCCTGGATCATCGTCCAGTTTCACTCGTTCTTCAGCCTGATCTTCAACAAGGACAGTGGCGCGGCGTGGGGTCTGTCCATCGTCTCGCTGGTGGTGCTGATCCGTATCTGCCTGATCCCGCTCTTCGTGAAGCAGATCAAGGCCACGCGGAACATGCAGGCGCTCCAGCCGAAGATGAAGGCGATCCAGGAGCGCTACAAGAGCGACAAGCAGCGCCAGTCCGAAGAGATGATGAAGCTCTACAAGGAGTCGGGCACCAACCCGCTCTCGAGCTGCCTCCCGATTCTGGCGCAGTCGCCCTTCTTCATCGCCCTGTACCAGGTGCTGAACAAGATCGCCGGTGGCCATGAGGTCGGCGTCCTGGACCAGGGCCTGGTGGACAGCGCCCGTAGAGCGCACATCTTCGGCGCCCCGATCGCGTCGAAGTTCATGGACAACGCGAGCAAGGTCGAATCGCTCGGTTCCACGCTGACCGACGTCCGCGTGATCACGGTCATCATGATCGTCCTGATGTCGCTGTCGCAGTTCTACACGCAGCGCCAGCTGATGACGAAGAACGTCGACCTCACGGTGAAGACGCCGTTCATGCAGCAGCAGAAGATGCTGATGTACGTCTTCCCGATCATGTTCGCCGTCTTCGGCATCAACTTCCCCGTCGGTGTTCTCGTCTACTGGCTGACCACCAACGTGTGGACCCTGGGCCAGCAGATGTTCGTCATCCGCCGTAACCCCACCCCGGGCAGCCTCGCCTACACCCAGCGCCAGGAGCGCCTGCGGGCCAAGGGCAAGCTGAAGGAGGACCCGGCGGAGATCGAGGCCCGCAAGGCCGTCGAGGCCGCCCGTGCGGCCCGTCAGCAGCCCAAGCGCCAGACGAAGGCCAAGCGCCAGGTCGCCGGCTCGGGCCAGGCCCAGACCACCACGGGCGCCGGGAAGAAGACCTCGCTGGAGAAGCAGGGCGAGCAGCCCGGTGACGCCAAGTCCAAGCAGGCCGGTTCCCGCAGCGCCAAGTCCGGACAGCGCAAGGGCGGCCCGCAGCGGCCCAAGCACCCGTCGAAGAAGTAATGAAGGAGTCCACCGTGACGGAGACGCAGCCCCAGACCGCCGCCGAGGGCACCGACACGCTGTCCCGCCTCGAGCAGGAGGGCGAGATCGCCGCCGATTACCTCGAGGGGCTGCTGGACATCGCCGACCTCGACGGCGACATCGACATGGACGTCGAAGCGGACCGTGCCTCGGTGTCGATCATCAGCGACTCCACCAGCCGCGACCTGCAGAAGCTGGTGGGCCGCGACGGTGAGGTCCTGGAGGCCCTCCAGGAGCTGACCCGGCTCGCGGTGAACCGGGAGACCGGCGACCGCAGCCGTCTGATGCTCGACATCGCCGGATTCCGCGCGCGCAAGCGCGAGGAGCTGGCCGACCTGGGCGCCAAGGCCGCCCAGGAGGCCAAGAGCACCGGTCAGCCCGTCAAGCTGGACCCGATGACCCCCTTCGAGCGCAAGGTCGTCCACGACGCGGTGGCCGCCGCCGGCCTGAGCAGTGAGTCCGAGGGCGAGGAGCCGCAGCGCCGAGTGGTTGTCCTCCCGGCCTGATCTGTCGCACTTCCAGGTGTGTACGGCCCCGTCTGCTCGCAGGCGGGGCCGATCCTTGTCAGCCTGATATTCAGATTCCGGCGTTCACAGAGGACGCCGGAGTTCCCCCCAACGTTGTACGGAAGGACGGTTCCCCGTGGAAGAGGCAGCGGAGCTCCCCCCGGCGCCCGCGGCGGCGCGGGCGGTATTCGGTGACCGCTTTCCGGAGGCCGTCCGCTACGCGGAACTGCTCGCCGACGCGGGTGTGAAGCGTGGCCTGATCGGCCCCCGTGAGGTGCCCCGCCTGTGGGAGCGCCACCTGCTGAACTGTGCGGTGCTCTCCGAGGCCGTGCCGGACGGCGTCTCGGTGTGCGATGTGGGCTCGGGCGCGGGGCTGCCCGGCATCCCGCTGGCCCTCGTCCGCCCTGACCTGCAGATCACCCTGCTCGAGCCGCTGCTGCGTCGCACGACCTTCCTGCAGGAGGTCGTGGAGCTGCTGGGCCTGGACCATGTCACGGTGGTCCGCGGCCGGGCCGAGGAGATGCTGGGCAAGGTCGAGCCGGTGCACGTGGTCACCGCCCGGGCCGTCGCTCCGCTGGACCGGCTGGCCGGCTGGGGCGTGCCGCTGCTGCGTCCCTACGGCGAGATGCTGGCGCTCAAGGGTGACACGGCGGAGGAGGAGCTCCAGGGCGCCCGTGCCGCACTGAGCAAGCTCGGGGTCGTGCGGACCTCGGTGTTGCACGTCGGCGAGGGCGTGGTGGAGCCGATGTCCACCGTGGTCCGGGTCGAGGTCGGGGAGAGCCCCGGCGGAGTGCGGTTCGCTGCCAAGCGGGCCAAGGCCGCCAGGGCCGACCGCTCGCGTCGTCGCCGCTGACGCCGGACGTGGACGCATGAGCATCCGGGGTCGTCCCTCGGATGCGATGCTCCATACAAGCTGGCAAAACTACCCATAACGGAGTGTCGCGGCTCGGTAGCGCGGCGTGCCATGCATCGTGTTTCACGTGAAACATCGCTCCCTGCTGCATGGAATCATCGGCCGCAGTCGTGCGGCCTCCGCGCCGCGTGACCGTCGACCGGTCGAGGACGTGGGCTCATCCACAGGCTCACGGGATTCATCCACAGGAGAACGGGCCTCGCTGGTTCACGACCCCGAAAGCATGGCAGGCTCTGTTCATTGCGAGCCTGATGTCGAGGAGAGTGAATCCTTGCGGTCCGACGCCAACATCGCGGGGCCGATGACCGACCCGGTCCCCGGCCCCCGCCCCGCCGACTCCGAACCAGCGCCTGCTCCTGGTCCCGTCCCCGCGGCCCTGGCTGTTTCACGTGAAACGCCCCCCATGCCGATGCCGAGGCCGGAACAGACCCGGGTGATGGTGGTCGCCAACCAGAAGGGCGGGGTCGGGAAGACCACGACCACCGTGAACCTGGCCGCCTCCCTGGCGCTGCACGGCAATCGGGTGCTCGTCATCGACCTCGATCCGCAGGGCAATGCCTCGACGGCTCTGGGCATCGACCACCACGCCGACGTGCCGTCCATCTACGACGTCCTCGTGGACAGCAAGAAGCTCTCCGACGTGGTGCAGCCGGTGACGGACGTCGAGGGGCTCTTCTGTGCCCCTGCCACCATCGACCTGGCGGGCGCGGAGATCGAGCTGGTCTCGCTCGTGGCCCGGGAAAGCCGGCTGGACCGGGCGATCAAGGCCTACGAGCAGCCGCTGGACTACATCCTCATCGACTGCCCGCCCTCGCTCGGTCTGCTGACGGTCAATGCGCTGGTCGCCGGTGCCGAGGTGCTGATCCCCATTCAGTGCGAGTACTACGCGCTGGAAGGGCTGGGCCAGCTGCTGCGCAATGTCGAGCTGGTGCGGGGCCATCTGAACCCCAAGCTCCATGTGTCGACGATTCTGCTGACGATGTACGACGGCCGTACCCGGCTCGCCTCGCAGGTCGCCGATGAAGTGCGCACGCACTTCGGCCAGGAGGTGCTGCGGACCAGCATTCCGCGTTCGGTCCGTATCTCCGAGGCGCCCAGCTATGGGCAGACAGTTCTTACCTATGACCCGGGTTCCAGCGGTGCGCTGTCCTATCTGGAGGCCGCCCGGGAGATCGCGCTGCGGGGGATCGGCGTGCACTACGACGGCAGCAGGGCCCACACGGTGGGCCGCCAGCAACAGCAAGACCAGCACAGTATGTCGGAGGGGCTTCAGTGAGTGAGCGACGTAGAGGACTGGGCCGGGGGCTCGGTGCGCTGATTCCGCCGGCACCGAAAGGCGCGGAGAAGAGTGGACCGGCCGTAGGGCCCGGCGCTACGTCCCCGACCGCGGTGCCGGTGCTGACGGCGGAGCGGGGGGCGGCCGGCGCGCCGACGGTCACGCTGACGGTGGATGAGGCCCTGTCCCGTGATCCGCACGTGGGCGGCTCCGAGGCGTATGGCGCCGTTTCACGTGAAACGGAGACCTCGCGGCAGATGGCAGCCGACGCAACGGCCGGGCAGGAGGTGGCGGGTGCGCACTTCGCCGAGCTGCCGCTGGACTCCATCACGCCCAACCCGCGGCAGCCGCGTGAGGTCTTCGACGAGGACGCTCTCGCCGAACTGGTCACCTCCATCCGCGAGGTCGGCCTGCTCCAGCCCGTGGTGGTGCGTCAGCTGGCGCCGGAGCGCTATGAGCTCATCATGGGCGAGCGCCGCTGGCGCGCCTGCCGGGAAGCCGGACTGGAGAGGATTCCCTCCATCATCCGGGCAACGGATGACGAGAAGCTTCTGCTGGACGCGCTCCTGGAGAACCTGCACCGGGCTCAGCTGAACCCGCTGGAAGAGGCGGCCGCTTACGACCAGCTGCTCAAGGACTTCAACTGCACGCACGACGAGCTGGCAGACCGCATCGGGCGTTCGCGCCCCCAGGTCTCCAACACCCTGCGTCTGCTGAAGCTGTCACCGGCCGTCCAGCGACGGGTGGCGGCCGGAGTGCTCTCCGCCGGCCACGCCCGGGCCCTGCTCTCCGTCGATGATTCAGAGGAGCAGGACCGGCTCGCCCATCGCATCGTGGCCGAGGGGCTGTCGGTGCGTGCGGTGGAAGAGATCGTGACCCTGATGGGTTCGCGCCCGAAGAACGCGGGGAAGGGCAAGGGCCCCCGGGCCGGCGCCCGCGTCGCCCCCGCGCTCACCGATCTGGCCTCTCGGCTGTCGGACCGCTTCGAGACCCGGGTGAAGGTGGACCTCGGGCAGAAGAAGGGAAAGATCGTCGTCGAGTTCGCCTCGATGGATGACCTGGAGCGGATTCTGAGCACGCTGGCCCCCGGCGAGGGACGGGTGCTGGAGCAGAAGCTCTCCGACGGCGACGGCACGGACTAGGCACCTTTCGGCGCTCGCCTGAGGGCGGGTCGTGTTTCACGTGGAACCTCGCGTGGACACAACCCGCCCTTTGCCTCGTCCGGCTATCCGCTCAATCGACCTCCGGATACGATGCGTTGGGTATGGCACATCCACGTTGGACACAGTTCACGGAGGGGCGGGGCCATGCGAACGGTGAGCCGGACCGGACTGGTGGCAGCGGGTCTGAGCCTGGGAGCGGTCGGCGGATTCGTCGGCAGCCTTCTCAAGGAGTTCAGTGCGCTGAGCGCCGCCCGGAGCGTGGCACGCGACGGAAGTGAGGAACTGGCTGCATGGGGCGTCGGCTCGTACCGCTCACGCTGGACAACCTCCCGGACCTTCCCAAGCGCTGCCGCGCCTGCGTCTTCTGGGAGCTCGATCCCGTCAGCGGCGAAGCCGCACTGAGAGCCGGCCGCCCGGAGCTGGAGAAGGAGGCATGGATCTCCGCGGTGCTCCTGGAGTGGGGCTCCTGTGGCCGCGTGGTCTATGTCGACGATGTGCCGGTGGGATTTGTGCTCTACGCTCCCCCCGCCTATGTGCCACGCTCCACCGCGTTCCCCACCAGTCCGGTGGCCGCGGACGCCGTGCAGCTGATGACCGCCTGGCTGATGCCGGCCTACCAAGGACAGGGGCTCGGCCGGGTGATGGTGCAGACCGTCGCCAAGGATGTGCTCCGGCGGGGCTTCAAGGCGATCGAGGCGTTCGGGGACTCGCGCTGGAAAGAGCCGGCCTGTGTGCTGCCTGCTGATCACCTTCTGGCCGTCGGCTTCAAGACGGTACGGCCGCACCCGCGCTATCCACGGCTGCGCCTGGAGCTGCGGACGGCGCTCTCCTGGAAAGAGGACGTCGAGCTGGCCCTCGACCGGCTGCTGGGAGCGGTCCAGAAGGAGCCCGCACTCCGGCCGCTCTAGCGCGTCCTGCCCGCCACGGCTGTCTTCTCCGGCCGCTTCAGGAAAGCGAACAGGCCCGCCCCTGGGAGAAGGGCGGGCCTGTTTCACGTGAAACAGCGCCTGCTGACGCAGGCCGGCTGTGACGCGCTTACTTGGCGTGGATGAAGTCGGCCAGCTCGCGCTCGAGGGCGGCCTTGGGCTTGGCGCCGACGATGGTCTGGACGACCTCGCCACCCTTGTAGACGTTGAGCGTCGGAATCGACATGACGCCGTACTTGGCGGCAGTGGTCGGGTTCTGGTCGATGTTCAGCTTGACGATCTCGATCTTGTCGCCGTACTCGGCGGAGATCGCCTCGAGCGAAGGAGCGATCTGGCGGCACGGACCGCACCACTCGGCCCAGAAGTCCACCAGGACGGGCTTGTCGCTCTTGAGGACGTCCTCGTCGAAGGACGCGTCGGTCACGGTCTTGAGAGCCACTGAGGTCTCCTTGAATCTGTTCTGCGTGGGGAGGGGTGGGGGTGGGTCAGGGGGTCTTCTCGGGCTCCCGGACGCCCTCGCCGTCGGAGAGCGCGGCGAGGTAGCGCTCGGCGTCGAGTGCGGCGGAGCAACCCGTGCCGGCGGCGGTGATCGCCTGGCGGTAGGTGTGGTCGACGACGTCACCGGCGGCGAACACACCGGTGAGGTTGGTGCGGGTCGAGGGGGCTTCGACCTTCAGGTAACCCTCGTCGTCCAGCTCCAGCTGGCCCTTGAAGAGCTCGGTGCGCGGGTCGTGGCCGATGGCGATGAACAGGCCGGTCACGGGCAGCTCGGAAGACTCGCCGGTCTTCAGGTTGCGCAGGGTCAGCCCGGAGAGCTTGTTCTCACCGTGGATCTCGGCGACCTCGCTGTCCCAGATGAAGGAGATCTTGGGGTCGGCGAAGGCCCGCTCCTGCATCGCCTTGCTGGCGCGCAGGGTGTCACGGCGGTGCACGACGGTGACGGACTTCGCGAAGCGCGAGAGGAAGGTGGCCTCCTCCATCGCGGTGTCGCCACCGCCGATGACGGCGATGTCCTGGTCCTTGAAGAAGAACCCGTCACAGGTGGCACACCAGGAGACGCCGCGGCCGGAGAGCTCGTCCTCACGGGGCAGGCCCAGCTTGCGGTGCTGCGAGCCGGTGGTGACGATCACGGCCTTGGCACGGTGGACGGTGCCCGCGGAGTCCGTGACCGTCTTGATCTCGTCGCTCAGGTCGACGGCGACCACGTCGTCCGGGATCAGCTCGGCGCCGAAGCGCTCGGCCTGGGCGCGCATGTTGTCCATCAGGTCCGGGCCCATGATGCCCTCACGGAACCCGGGGAAGTTCTCCACGTCGGTGGTGTTCATCAGCGCACCACCGGCGGTGACGGCGCCCTCGAAGACCAGCGGCTTCAGGGAGGCACGGGCGGTGTAGAGCGCGGCCGTATAGCCCGCGGGCCCGGAGCCGATGATGATCACGTTGCGGACGTCGCTCACGGGTGTCTTCCTTGTCTCTGACGACAGCTGTCTGGGTCCTTGCTGGGTCTCACCCCACCCAACGGATCCTACGGGGCGAGCATTCCCGAGCGGGACGACAGCACGTGCGCGAGGGGGATCAGTCGCGCGGAAACGTCTCGTTCAGCAGCACCTTTCCCGGCGCCGGGGGCGAGGCGGTGGCACAGGCGGCCGAGACCATATAGGCGTCGACGAGGGTGACGTCGGAGGGGTGCGGCAGGACGACGAGATAGGCGTCCTCGCCCTTGTACGTCTCCTGGTGCGTGGCCAGCACCGGCTCGCTCCGGCCGATGCCGTCCTGCACACAGGCCGGGGCGGTGGTTCCGGGGGCGCGCAGCGTCGTCTCCGGCGAGCTCTGCGAGCTCATACCCCGTGACTCGGCGGCCTTGGAGGTCCCCCGCAGGAGTTCCTGTACGTGGGTCTTGATGTCGTCGTAGGCGAGGACGGAGGGCGACGACTGCTGCCGGCTCGGCTCCGGGGACCCCGCCTTGGGGGCGTCGTCCTTACCGGATTGCAGGAAGAAGCTGCCCACGCCGATGACGGCGGCGGCACAGGCGGTGCCGAGCAGCGCCTGGGGCCAGCGGCGGCCGCGGCGAGCGCGCGGTCCTGAAGGCTTGGGGGACTGCCGGCCGGGTCCGGTGGTGGCGCGGGGGCGACCCGTGGGGCGATCGACGGTTTCACGTGAAACACGGGCCGTCGCCGCCTTCTGGGGCGCTGCCTCCTCCCGAGCCGCCGTTTCACGTGAAACAGCGACTTCCGGTGAAACACCGGCGACCGTTTCGGGCGCGGTCGCATCCAGCAGTGCCTCCGCCGCGAGCGCGGCGTCGATACGGCCGGCGACGTCCGCCGGCATCCGGAGCGGGCCGGGCAGCGTGCCGAGCAGCCCACGGATCTCGTCCAGCGAGCTCCGGACGTCTTCGCACAGGTCGCAGTCCGCGAGGTGCTCGCGGACATCCGCGGTCCGCGCAGGGGAGAGGACACCTTCGGTGAGTGCGGAGATCTCCGCGACCTCCGGGTGCCCCTCCGTGCCGGTCATCGAAGTCACGCTCGCCCACCTCCGCCCTTCACTGGATCTGCGTCGTTCGGTCCTGCCGGTGGTGGGACGGACGTCCCCTGCGACCGGTTCCTTTCCCTGTCAAGAGGGGGGCTACCCCTGCGATCCGGGCGCAGATGGGTGAGCAACGGCAGCAGCCGTGCCCGTCCCCGGGCGCATCTGCTCTTGACCGTGCCGGTCGGCACGTCCAGCACCGCGGCCGCTTCGGCGACCGGATAGCCCTGCATGTCGACGAGCACGAGCGCGGCCCGCTGGTCCGGCGGCAGCTTGGCCAGGGCCCGGATCAGCTCACGGTGCAGATCGCCGCGCTCGGCGGGCGCGTCGGCGGCCTCGTGGGGTTCGAGGAGCTGCTCGAGTCGCTCGGTCTCGGCGAGCGGCGCGGTGCGGCGCGAGGCCGCCTTGCGGGCGCGGTCCAGACAGGCGTTGACCGTGATGCGGTGCAGCCAGGTGGTGACGGCGGACTGGCCGCGAAAGGTGTGGGCGGCCCGGTAGGCGGAGACCAGTGCGTCCTGGACGGCGTCCGCGGCCTCCTCCCGGTCCCCGAGGGTGCGCAGCGCCACCGCCCAGAGCCGGTCGCGGTGGCGCCGCACTATCTCGCCGAAGGCATCGGGGTCGCCCTTGACGTGCAGGGCGATGAGCTCGGCGTCGCTTGTGCCGCCACGTGTGACGTCGTCCAACGCCCACCCCTCCCCCTGAGCGACGCGACCTTGCGGTCAGCCGGTGAACTTCACTTCGCTGATGGCCTGCTTGTATCCGGCATTGCTGAAAGTCTCGGAGTCGTACGGAGACGAGGGCATCGCGGTGATCCACACCAGGACGTACCGGGTCTCCGCGGCTTCCTTCAAGGAGAACTTCGCGGTCGTGGAGGACGTCTGGTTCGTCGACAGCTTCTTCAACGTCTTCAGCGGTGCCGTCGGCGACAGCGAGTCGACGGCGTAGAGCGAGAGGGTGGTGTGGTTGCCCCCGTAGCGCAGGTCCACGGTGGCGCCGCCGACCTTCTGCGCCGACCCGAGGTCGTAGACGATCCCGACCCCTTGCTTGAACGGCCGGAGAGTCGGTCCGTCCTGGAAGGACCGTGAGCGCCAGACGGACTTGGGATCACCGTCGTAGGTGTTGTCCACCTTGTCGCTCTGCTGGAACTTGCCGTCGGGCGCGTACTCCTTGGCGTCGCTGATCCGGATCGGCTTGTTGCCGATGTCCCTGGGAGAGTCGTCCCCGGAGGACTGGGACCGCGGTGTGTCCTTCTCGCCGTCCTTGAGAAGGGTGTCGGCGAGCTGCCAGCTGCCCAGCCCCAGCGCCGCGATGAGAAGGGCCGAGACACTCCACTTGAGGGCGCGGCCGGTGCGGCTCTGGAGCGGGGGCGGCGGCGGAACGGGCAGTGGGTGCACCGGTCCCCCGTTGTGGGGGACCGACGGGCGCGAGTAGGCCGGCGGGGCGCTGTAGGCCGACTCCGGGGGCCGGATGCGCGGCATGGCGGCGACCGCCTTGGCCAGCTCCTCCGGCGTGGTGCAGGGCTTCTCCTGGCGCGACGCGGTGGCCCCGTCGTTGACGAGGGCGCGCATGGCGAGCTCGGAGAGGCCCCGGTGCACACCTGCCCGGACCTGGTCGGGGGCGATGAGGCCGACGCCCTTGGGCAGGCCCGACAGGCCGTGGGCGTTGCTCTCGTACGGCCAGCGTTGGGTCAGTGCCGCGTACAGGAGCGCGCCGATGGCCTCGGTGTCGGTCCGCTGGGGGTGCTCGGAGGTGATGCCGCGCAGGGCGGCCATGACGGCGAGGCCGCGGATGCGGTACTGGCCGGTGCCGGTGCGCAGGACGGAGCCCGGGTTGAGCCGCAGGTGCGCCAGGCCCTCGCGGTGGGCGGCGGCCATCGCCTGGGAGACCTGGTTGACCAGCTGATAGGCCTCGTGGGGCTCGAGCGGGCCGGAGGCGAGGACGGGTGTCAGCTCGGTGGCGTCCGGCAGCCACTCGTGGACGACGTAGACGAGGTCGTTCTCCTCGACGGCGTCGAGGACCTGGACGAAGCGCGGGTCGCCGAGGAGGGCGGCGGAACGGGCGGCGGCGAGCACCGGGCGGGCCCGGGGGTGGTCGGCGGGCAGCAGGTGGACGCCGACGGCGCGGCGCAGCTTCTCGTCGACGGCACGCCAGCTGCTGAATCCCTCCAGACGGGTGACGCACTCCTCCAGGCGGTACCTTCTGGCGAGCTTGTGGCCGCTGTGCAACTCCGGCGATTGTGCGTCGCGCGCGGGGCTCCCGCTCTCCGCGCGCTCGGACTTCTTGTGCGTGCTGACCTGTTTGTCGGCCGCCGCCCCGTCGGTCGTGGCCTTGCCCGCCGCGGCGGTCAGTGGCTGCTCGCCGCTGTTGTCGGCCACGTCGACGGCAGCCGTGCTCCGTTCCGCCACCGTCGTTCCTGCCTCCCCATCCGTTGCACGCCGTCCACAGCCAAGACAATTGTGCCCACAGTCCGGCGCTATGCACGACACGCGGCGGCGGGCGATGGTTGTGCTCCGGTCAGCGACCGAGCCGGCCGCGAACCATACCGACCATGGCGGTCAATTCCTCGATCCGCATCCGCTTCGCGGCGATGTAGAAGACGGCGATCAGGATCAGTCCTCCACCGGCCAGGGCCGCGAGCGAACCGATGATGCCGTTGCCCAGAACCTGAACGATTCCGTAAGCGGCGGCTCCGCTGACGACGGCGGCGGGGATGCACGCGCCGACGAGGCGGGCGTAGGTGCGGATGACGTGCGAGCCGTCCAGGTCGCCGCCCAGGCGGGCGCGGAGCCGGCGCCAGGCGACGCCGACGCCGACGGCGTAGCCCAGGCCGTAGGAGGCCGCCATGCCGGCCACGGCCCAGCGCGAGGGCAGGACGAGGTAGCTGACGAAGGAGGCCGCCGCGTTGACGGCGGCGACGATGACCGTGTTGTAGAAGGGCGTGCGGGTGTCCTCGTAGGCGTAGAAGCCCCGGAGGATGACGTACTGCGCGGAGTACGGGATCAGGCCGAGGCCGAACGCCATCAGGATGAAACCGATGTTGGTGGCACCGGCGGTGTCGCCGCCGGCCGAGAACATCAGCGTGGACATGGGGACGCCGAGCGCCAGGAAGGCGAACGCGCAGGGCACGATCGCCACGGCCGAGGTGCGCAGGCCGTGGGAGAGGTCGTCGCGGACGGCGGGGACGTCTCCGTCGTGCGCGGCGCGGGAGATCCGCGGCAGGACGGCGGTCATCACGGAGACGGTGATGATGGCCTGCGGCATCTGCCACAGCTGCAGCGCGAAGTTGTAGGCGGTGATGCCGGTGCCCGAGTGGCCGGCCTTGTCGGCCAGCGCGCCCGCCTTGGTGGCGAGCTGGGTGACGACGACCATGCCGAGCTGGTTGGCGAGGACGAAGAAGAACGTCCACTTGGCGAGCCCCGCGGCCTTGCCGAGGCCCTGGCCGCGCCAGTCGAAGCGGGGCCTGATCCGGAAGCCCGCGTCACGCAGGTAGGGGACCATGGCCAGCGCCTGGACCGCGAGACCCAGCAGGGTGCCGAGGCCGAGCAGCCGCACGCCTTCCGGCGTGATGGTCGCGGAGCTGACGTCGCTGTCCGAGAACGGGCCGAAGGCCCAGATGAAGGCGCCGAAGGTGGCGATGATGATGATGTTGTTGAGGACCGGGGTCCACATCATCGCGCCGAACTTGCCCCGCGCGTTGAGGATCTGGCCCAGGACCACGTGCACGCCCATGAAGAACATCGTGGGGATGCAGTAGCGGGCGAACGCCACCGCGACGTCCATCCTGGCGGGATCGTCGGCGATGGTCGGCGACATGATCTGGATGAAGACCGGTGCGGCCAGTACGCACACGGTGGTGACGCCGGCGAGCAGCACCACCACGAGGGTCAGGAGCCTGTTGGCGTAGGCCTCGCCGCCGTCCTCGTCGTTCTTCATCGCGCGCACGAGCTGCGGGATGAAGACGGCGTTCAGGGCGCCGCCGCCGACCAGGATGTAGATCATGGTCGGCAGGGTGTTGGCGACCTGGTAGCCGTCGGCGAGGGTGGTGACGCCGATCGCCGCCGCCATGATCAGGTTGCGGCCGAAGCCCAGGAGGCGGGAGACCATGGTGCCCGCGGCCATCACCGCGCTCGACTTCAGCAGGCTCGCGGCCTTGCCACCGCTCTTCGCCGTGGCGGCCGGGGCCACCGGCGGCTCCTGCTCCGGAGTGGGCTCCGCCGCGGGGGGCTGTGCGGGCGGCGGGACGAACTGTCCGGGGGCCTGCGGCGGGAACTGCTGACCGGCCGGGCGCTGGGGCTCGTACGGGCGCTGCGGCTCGTACGGCTGCTGCTGGTCGCGGTAGAGGTGCGCGAAGGCGTCCCGCTGGGGCTGCTGCCCGCCCGACGGCGCCGGAGCGCCGCCCATGACGTCGTTCACGCCGATGAGCTGGGTGGCGTCCTCATCCCCGTACGGGCGCGGGAAGGTGTCGGGCTGGTGCGGTGTCCGGGGGTACTGCGGGGTCTGGGCCTGCGGTGCCTGGGGCTGCTGGGGCGGGGCCCACATCCGCGGGTCGGAGGCGAGCGGAGGCACGGGGGGCTGCTGGTAGGAGCCGGGCGGCGGCTGCGGCACGGTCCGGTCGTACAGCGCGTCGTTCACCGGGTCCTGGGCGGACGCGTCGTGCGCGGCGTAGGGATCCGACGCGTAGGCGTCCCGGAGGTAGGGGTCCCGGGCGTACGGGCCCTGGTGCGCCGCGCCGGGGGCAGGCGGGTTCGCCGGGTGCTGACCCCGCTGCTCACCGCCCGCGCCCTGACCGCGGTCACCGTCGTACGGCGCGCTCATCGCTACCCCACCTCATCGTCCGCGGCCTGCCGGCCCCACAACACGTCAACGTTTCACTTTCTCACCTGAGGCGGACGGGTCACCGTTTCGCGCTCCGGATTCCGCGGCCGGATCACCCGGCTGCTCGGGTCGGCCGTCGTCCGGCCCACCGTCGTCGCCCGCGTCTCCCCCGTCCCCGTCGTCAGGACCGCCACCTGCGGCTTTACGGGCAGCTGCCCGCTTGCGCTGGATGTAGATACGCAGCCCCGCGAGGACCAGGAGGAGGACACCACCGGCGATGACCAGGAGCACCATAGGGGTGATGGAGGTGACATGCACAGTGAAGGTCATCGGCTCGCCGTAGGGCTGGCCGTCGTCGGCGTACAACCGGGCGGTGACCTGCACCGGACCGTTGGCGTTGGCACGCGTCTCGAACTTCACCGACTGCTGGCGTCCGCCCGCCACCTCGACGGGCTGTGAGGCGTCGATCTTCAGTCGGTTCGGCTGGCTGGAGGTGAGGACGAGCCGCAGGCCCTGTACGCCCTGCAGCAGGCCGTTCTGCACGGTCACCGGGATCGTCGCGCTGCGGCCGGAGAGGGTCGCGTCGGACTTGTTGATCAGGTGCACCTGGCGGGTGAGCTGGTCCAGGTAGGACTGCACGGCGTCCCGGAATTCCGCCGCCCCCCTGGGGTTGCCGCGCCACGACGTCGACATCTCGCGCATGATCGCGCTGCCGAAGGGGGTCACGACGCGGTCCTGGGCGGTCAGGATGACCTTGAAGCTGTCGAGGGTGCTCTGGGTGCGCTGGATCGCCTCGAACGCCTCGGTGGACAGCTCCTGCGAGCGCAGCGAGTCCGGGTACGAGCCGTTGCCGGGCACCTGCTGATTGGCGGACGGGTCGGGCTGCGCCTTGGCCGCGTCGCCCAGGTCGAGGGGCTGCGTCCAGCGACCGTCCAGGCCCTTGAGCGCGGTCGCCATCGCCTGTGCCTGGCTCGAGGTGGGCATGCGCTGCGGGGCGACGACGATGCTGCGCTCCTTCTCCGGAGCCTGCTTGTTCACCATGAGGCTCTGGGCGAGGAAGCGCTGCACGGCGAGCGAGGAGTCGTTGCCCCTGATCATCTCGCCCTGGAAGGCGGTGGAGAGCCGGGCGTCCGCCACGACGGCCGTGTTGCCGCCGCCGATCTGCCGGGCCGCCGTGGGGGCGTAGGGGGCGGCGCCGGGCTCGCCGAGGCTGTCGCTGCGGGCGATGACGTTGTGGGCGCCCGCCGAGGTGGCCACGTCCACGATGGAGGAGTCGACGGCACCGTCCACGGGCCAGGCGAAGTCCGTGCGCGGCTTCACACCGAGGATCGTGTCCACGGTGGTCGCGGCGAGCTCCGTGGCGGACTGGAGGTGGCTGAGGGCACCGGAGACGTCCTTGCCCCGGTGCGCCAGGGAGGCGAGGTCCGGGTCGCCGAAGGGCAGCGCCACCACCTGGCGGTTCGTGACGGCTTCCTGGAGCTGGTTGAGCCACTGCTTGGCGACCGCCTGGCCCCGGCCGGGGGTGTTCTGGTCGTTCGGCCCGGCGACCTGGTAGCGCTTGGTCATCGCCTCGACCGTGGCGAGGAGGTCCGGGTCGATCACCCAGGTGATCGGCAGCCCCTTGCCCAGCGCCACGAGCTGCTGCAGCCGGCCGCCCGGAGCCAGCTCCGCCGCCAGGTCGTCGTTGGGGAAGACCGGCGTCTGCTGCTGGTCGGACTCGGTGCGGGCAGTCAGGTGCGTGGCGGAGATCAGCGGCCACAGGAAGGTCAGCTGCGTCTTCTTGCCGTCGGTCCCGGACGGCTGCCAGGGCAGCAGCGTCCGCTGGATGCCCAGCACCTGCTCGTACGGATGGCCGGCGGTCTGGCCGGAGAGGGTGATGCCGAGCTGGTAGACGCCGTCCTTGCCGAGGGCGAGGTCCTTGGCCGGCACGGTGAGCGTGAAGTCGCGGCTGACGCCGGGGGCCAGCGGCTCGAGCTTCTGCGCGTGGTTGCCGCCCACTTCCGAGCCGTCGGTGCCCGGTGAGAAGGGTGCCCGGTCGGCGAGATCGTCTATGTCGCTGCGCGTGCTGATCTGCGGGCCCACCCGCAGCCCCACATGGGCGCCGGTGATCGTCGACTTTCCGCCGTTGGTGACCGTGCCCGAGATGGTGAGCGTGTCGTCCTGCTTGGGGGCGACGGGCGTCACCGTGTCGACAGAGACACCGATGGTGCGGTTGCCGGGGGAGTCCGCGTGCGCGGCGGGGGCGGCCGGCAGCTGCACCAGGCCCACGAACAGCAGCACTCCGGCCAGCAGCACCGCGGTGTGCCGGAACCACCGGCAGGCAGGAGCGGATCTCGTCCCCTGGAACTCTGCCGCCTCGGCCACGCGCTCGCCCGTCCCTCGTCGTCGTCAGTGGTCGTCGGATGGTGCGTCCACGAATGGTAACGAGGCCCGCTGTGACGAAGTGCTGCGGACCGCACTACAAGATCGCCACCGGGGCCCGTTGTCCAGTCTGCGCCTGCTTTGTGCGAGCTGTTGTGAAGCGCCCCATAACGGGGAGGCCCTCGCGCGCGCGGACACGTACCCTCTTCTGTTGTGCCGAACGCCAACAATGACAGCCACACCCCGCCGTCGACGAACGAGCTCAGCCAGGTGCAGCGCCGTGCCGTGAGCGAGCTCCTGCGGGTGTCCCCCGTAGCCGACGATCTCGCCCGCCGCTTCAAGGAGGCCGGCTTCACGCTTGCCCTGGTCGGCGGGTCGGTGCGGGACGCGCTGCTCGGCCGTCTCGGCAACGACCTGGACTTCACCACCGACGCCCGCCCCGAGGACGTGCTGAAGATCGTGCGCCCGTGGGCTGATGCGGTCTGGGAGGTCGGCATCGCCTTCGGAACCGTGGGCTGCCGCAAATCGGACTTCGATATTGAGGTCACGACATACCGGTCGGAAGCGTACGACCGGACCTCGCGGAAGCCCGAGGTCTCCTACGGCGACTCCATCGAGGAAGACCTGGTCCGTCGCGACTTCACCGTCAACGCGATGGCCGTCGCGCTGCCGGAGAAGGAGTTCATCGACCCGCACCACGGCCTGGAGGACCTGGCCGCCCGGGTCCTGCGCACCCCCGGGACCCCGCAGGAGTCCTTCTCCGACGACCCGCTGCGCATGATGCGGGCCGCGCGGTTCGCCGCGCAGCTGGACTTCCAGGTCGCCCCCGAGGTCGTCGCCGCCATGACGGAGATGTCCGACCGCCTGGAGATCGTCTCCGCCGAGCGGGTCCGGGACGAGCTGAACAAGCTGATCCTCTCCGACCACCCCCGCGAGGGCCTCAGGCTCCTCGTCGACACCGGCCTCGCCGGCCTCGTCCTCCCCGAGCTCCCGGCGCTGCGCCTGGAGCGCGACGAGCACCACCGCCACAAGGACGTCTACGAGCACACGCTGATCGTCCTCGAGCAGGCCATCGACCTGGAGGAGAACGGTCCCGACCTCGTGCTGCGCCTGGCGGCGCTGCTGCACGACATCGGCAAGCCGAAGACGCGCCGCTTCGAGAAGGACGGCCGGGTCTCCTTCCACCACCACGAGGTGGTGGGCGCGAAGATGACCAAGGCCCGGATGACCAAGCTCAAGTACTCCAACGACCTGGTCAAGGACGTCTCGAAGCTGGTCGAGCTGCACCTGCGCTTCCACGGCTACGGCACCGGGGAGTGGACCGACTCGGCCGTGCGCCGCTACGTACGGGACGCGGGTCCGCTGCTGGACCGGCTGCACAAGCTGACGCGATCCGACTGCACGACGCGCAACAAGCGCAAGGCCAACGCCCTCTCCCGTGCCTACGACGGGCTCGAGGAGCGCATCGCACGGCTGCAGGAGCAGGAGGAGCTGGACTCGATCCGGCCCGACCTGGACGGCAACGAGATCATGGAGATCCTGGGTATCGGCCCCGGGCCGCAGATCGGCAAGGCGTACAAGCACATGCTGGAGCTGCGGCTGGAGCACGGGCCCATGGAGCGGGAGGCCGCGGTCGCCGCGCTCAAGGAGTGGTGGGCGACGCAGCAGGGCTGACCTTCCGTGGTGATGTTTCACGTGAAACGTCACTAGGTGGCAGATGTGGCGAGGGGCGGTGTTTCACGTGAAACACCGCCCCTCGGCGTACTGCCGGTGCCGTTACTTCTTGTTGCTCGCCAGGCATAGGACGAAGGAGTCGCTGCGCTCCCTCCACGTCACGGCCGCGACGGTGCCCTCCACGTTTGCGCACGCCGTCTCGGCGGAGGAGGTGCCCTTCACCTTCTCCAGCACCTTGTGGGTGGCGTTGGTGGCGGTGCAGTCGCGCTTCTGGATGTTCGGCTTGTAGGAGGAGCCCGTGTTCTCCAGGCACTGGCCGGCCGACAGAGTCTCGGCGTCGTCCTTGCCGTAGATCCATGCGGCGATCGCGACAATGAGTCCCAGGATGGGCAGCACGACGTTCCGGATGATCTTCATGGGTGAGCGGCGCGGACGCGCCGGCGGCGGCACCGGGGCGCCCTGCCAGCCACCGGGCTGACCCATCGGCGCGGTGGGGTGCTGGCCGTACGGCGCGGCCGGCGGCTGCTGACCGTAGGGGCCGGGCTGCTGGCCATACGGAGCGCCGCCCTGCTGGGCGTACGGGTTCTGGTGGGGCGGCGGAGTGGTCACGGTAAACCCTTCGGACTGAGCGAGATCCGGTCGCGAATTGCAGCCCGTAAGGTATCCGGTGTCCATGACATTTCTGCAGCTCACAGCGGTCCTGTGGCATTGATGTGACACTTATCGGTGTCGAAATCCGGCCATAGCGCAAGCAATCGCTGCGTAGATCACCGCGACCGTGACGACCAGCGTGGCCGACCGCCCGTCCGGTGGCAGCATCAGGGCGGCCACCGCCGCGGCGCCCACGAAGGCGACGTTGAACAGGACGTCGTAGAGCGCGAAGACCCGCCCCCGGAAGGCGTCGTCGACCGACGCCTGGACCACCGTGTCCGTAGCGATCTTGACCCCTTGGGTGGTGAGCCCGAGGATGAAGGCCCCGATCAGCATGGGAACGGGCTCGAAGGGCAGACCGAGGCCGGGTTCGAGGATCGCCGCGATCGCGGCGCAGGCCGTGATCCAGCCCAGCCGTCCCAGCCGGTCCGTCGCCCATGGGGTGAGGGCGGCCGCGGCGAAGAACCCCGCCCCCGAGGCGGCGACGGCATAGCCGAGCAGGGTCAGCCCGCCCGCGTCGTTGTCGGACCAGGCGTACCGGCACAGCATCAGCAGGGTGACGGTCAGCGCTCCGTAGCAGAAGCGCATCAGCGTCATCGCCGCCAACGCCCGTGCGGCGGTGCGGCGTTCCGCCAGATGGCGCAGTCCGTCGGCCAGCCCTCGCGTGGCGACCGCCAGGGCGGTCCGTACCCGCGCGCGCGGCACGGAGGTGTCGGGGCCCAGCAGTTCCACGGGCATGCGCAGCGACCAGAGCCCGGCACACAGGTACAGCACCGCGGCCAGGAGCACGGCCCAGGCGTCGGCGGCGGTGCCCTCGGACGAGGCGAGGCGCACGATGAAGGCGAGGCCGCCGCCCGCGGTCGCGGCCAGGGTGCCGGCCGTCGGGGAGAGGGAGTTGGCCATCACCAGGCGCTCGGGAGAGTCGACGACGCGGGGCAGGGCCGCCGAGAGTCCGGCGAGGACGAAGCGGTTGACGGCCGTGACCGAGAGCGCGGAGACGTAGAAGAGCCAGTCGGGCACCCTTCCGACGATCAGCAGCGCGGTCACGGTGGCCAGCGCCGCGCGGAGCACATTGCCGTGGAGCAGGACCTGGCGGCGGCGCCAGCGGTCGAGCAGGACGCCGGCGAAGGGCCCCAGGAGCGAGTAGGGCAGGAGCAGTACCGCCATGGCGGAGGCGATGGCCGCTGGGGACGCCTGCTTCTCGGGGGAGAAGACGACGTAGGCGGCGAGCGCCACCTGGTAGACGCCGTCGGCGGCCTGCGAGAGGAGCCTTACTGTCAGCAGGCGGCGGAAATCGCGCAGCCTCAGCAGGACGCGAAGATCACGCACAACGGGCATGCACCACAGCCTCACACAACGCACAGGTCCCCGGGCGGATTACCCGGGGACCTGTGGTCGAGCGATGGGGTTGTGCGGCGCTTAGCGCTCGACCTCACCCTTGATGAACTTCTCGACGTTCTCGCGGGCCTCGTCGTCGAAGTACTGCACCGGCGGCGACTTCATGAAGTACGAGGAGGCGGAGAGGATCGGGCCACCGATGCCCCGGTCCTTGGCGATCTTCGCGGCGCGCACGGCGTCGATGATGACACCGGCGGAGTTCGGGGAGTCCCAGACCTCGAGCTTGTACTCCAGGTTCAGCGGGACGTCACCGAACGCGCGGCCCTCGAGGCGCACGTACGCCCACTTGCGGTCGTCCAGCCAGGCCACGTAGTCCGACGGGCCGATGTGGACGTTCTTCTCGCCCATGTCGCGGTCGGGGATCTGGGAGGTGACGGCCTGCGTCTTGGAGATCTTCTTGGACTCCAGGCGCTCGCGCTCGAGCATGTTCTTGAAGTCCATGTTGCCGCCGACGTTCAGCTGCATCGTGCGGTCCAGGACGACGCCGCGGTCCTCGAACAGCTTGGCCATCACGCGGTGCGTGATGGTCGCGCCGACCTGCGACTTGATGTCGTCGCCGACGATCGGGACGCCCGCCTCGGTGAACTTGTCCGCCCACTCCTTGGTGCCGGCGATGAAGACCGGGAGGGCGTTGACGAAGGCGACCTTGGCGTCGATGGCGCACTGCGCGTAGAACTTCGCCGCGTCCTCGGAGCCGACGGGCAGGTAGCAGACCAGGACGTCGACCTGCTTGTCCTTGAGGACCTGGACGACGTCGACGGGGGCCTCGGTGGACTCCTCGATGGTCTGGCGGTAGTACTTGCCCAGGCCGTCGAGGGTGTGGCCGCGCTGGACGGTGACGCCGGTCGACGGCACGTCGCAGATCTTGATGGTGTTGTTCTCGCTGGCGCCGATGGCGTCCGCGAGGTCCAGGCCGACCTTCTTCGCGTCAACGTCGAAAGCCGCCACGAACTCCACGTCACGGACGTGGTAGTCGCCGAACTGCACGTGCATCAGACCCGGCACGCGGCCATTCGGGTCGGCGTCCTTGTAGTACTCGACGCCCTGCACCAGCGAGGCGGAGCAGTTGCCCACACCGACGATCGCTACGCGAACCGAACCCATTCCGGTTGCTCCCTGTTTGTACTCGACGAAGCCCTGCGGAGTGCAGAGCTCACTGGTCCGGACCGGAGCGCTTGTCACGCCCGGCCCGCTCGCTCTCGATCAGCTCGTTCAGCCAGCGGACCTCGCGCTCCACGGATTCCATGCCGTGTCGCTGAAGTTCGAGGGTGTAGTCGTCCAGCCGCTCCCGGGTGCGGGCCAGGGAGGCGCGCATCTTCTCCAGACGCTCCTCCAGACGGCTGCGGCGGCCTTCCAGCACCCGCATCCGTACATCCCGCGAGGTCTGTCCGAAGAACGCGAAGCGGGCGGCGAAGTGCTCGTCCTCCCACGCGTCCGGACCGGTGTGGGCGAGGAGCTCCTCGAAGTGCTCCTTGCCCTCTGCCGTCAGGCGGTAGACGATCTTCGCTCGTCGTCCGGCCAGGGACGCCGCACGGGCGTCCTCCGGAGCACTCCCGGGTTCCTCGATCAGCCATCCGTTCGCCACCAGGGACTTCAGGCAGGGATAGAGGGTGCCGTAGCTGAACGCTCGGAACACCCCGAGTGAGGTGTTCAGGCGCTTCCGCAGCTCGTAGCCGTGCATCGGGGACTCGCGGAGCAGGCCGAGGACGGCGAACTCGAGGATGCCGGAGCGTCTGCTCATGTTTCGCCTCCTTGTCCCCCACAGCCTAGTCCTTGTGATCCCTAATCCTTATTGGTCCCTTATGCCGAGCTGATGTGTCCGGCTGATGTGCTGAGCTGATGTATCGACTCGATACATCCAGACGATAGAACGGGCGTGCCGCCGCGACAAGAGGGGGCACGGTGAACGAGGTCACATCACCGATTCGTGGGACACAACCGGCCTGATTTGGAGTGAACATCCCCAGTGGGCGGGATTTGGCCGTGCGTAGTCTGTGCGGCATGCAATTCACCGGGAACCGTGTGACGTCCTGCGACGTCCTCGTCCCGTATGCAGTGCGGGCCGTCGCTCGGGGGGACAGCCGGGTCGCACATCGGGGGGACCGCAAGCCACCTGCCGCTGTCAGGCGATAGCGCCTGCCCGAGGAGTAGTCGTTCGATGAGCGAGCACCGCCGCAAGCCGCCGCCGCCTCAGGGCGGTGGACGAGCCGCGGCCCGTCGTGCGGCCCAGCAGCCGACGTCCGGCCGCCGTACCGCACCACCCAGCAGTTCAGCCGCGCCCGGACGCGGCCGTGGTGACGAAGCCCGGTACCCGGGCCGGACCGACGCCCGTCGCGCGAACCAGCGCGCCGCCGGCGCCGGCGGGCGCAGACGTTCCCCGGACGGCGGCCCCGGCGGTCCGGGCCGCGGCCGCCGGGACAACGGCCGGCCGGCGGCGAAGCGGGTCATCGACTACCCGCGTGCGGGCAAACAGGGGGCGCGGCGCTGGATCCCCTCCTGGAAGCTGGTCACGGGGTTGACGTTCACGCTCGCGGCTCTGGTCGTGGGCATCGTGGGCGTGGCGCTTGCCGTCGTCCAGGTCCCGAGCGCGCAGAAGGCCTCGATCGTCCAGAAGAACGTTTATTACTGGGCCGACGGCAAACAGATGGTCGTCGCCGGCGGCGGCAGCCTCAACCGGCAGATCGTGCCGATCTCGCAGATCCCCAAGTCGATGCAGAACGCGGTGATCTCCGCCGAGAACGCCAGCTTCGAGAAGGACTGGGGCGTCGACCCGATGGGCATCGCCCGGGCGGTCGTGAAGATGGCACAGGGCGGTGAGACGCAGAGCGGTTCGACCATCACGCAGCAGTTCGTGAAGAACACCTACCTGAGCCAGGAGCAGACGCTCAAGCGCAAGGCCACCGAGCTGCTCATCTCCGTGAAGGTGGGTGCCACCAAGGACAAGGAATTCATCCTTGCGGGCTACCTCAACACCGCCTACTACGGACGCGGGGCCTATGGCATCCAGGCCGCCGCGCGGGCGTACTTCGACAAGGACTGCGCGGACCTGACGCCGAGCGAGGGTGCGTTCTTGTCGGCCACCCTCAACGGGCCGAACCTGTACGACCCGAACGGCGGCCAGGGCCCGGCGGCGACCGCCGAGAAGAACACCAAGCGGGCCACCGACCGCTGGAAGTGGACGCTGGACCGTGAGGTCCAGGTCGGCCGCATGGAGCCGGCCGAGCGCGACAAGTGGGTCGCCCAGGGCTTCCCCAAGGTGCAGAAGCCGAAGCCGGCGACCAACCGGGCCGGGCAGATCGGCTACCTCACCGACCTCGCCGACAACTACATCGTCGCCCACTCCAGGATCAGCAAGGCCGAGCTGGACAAGGGCGGCTACCAGATCCACACGACGTTCGACCGCGCCAAGGTCGAAGGACTGGCGAAGTCGGTCGAAGACGTGCGCAAGGCGAACATCAAGCCGAAGGTGCGCGAGGTCGACCAGTTCGTGCAGTTCGGCGGGGCCTCGGTGGAGCCCAAGACGGGCAAGATCGTCGCCATCTACGGCGGTGAGAACGCGCTGGAGCACTTCACCAACAACTCGGACTACACCGGTGTGCAGGTCGGCTCGACCTTCAAGCCGTTCGTCCTGGCCGCCGCCATGACGCACGGCAAGCGCAACCCGGCCCTCGGCCCGCAGCAGAACCTCAGCCAGCGCACGCTCGTGTCGCCGGACAGCGTCTACAACGGCAACAACAAGCTGACGCTGCGGGACTACCGGGGCAAGGTCTGGCACGACCAGAACGGCGCCGAGTGGCATCAGGTGAATGACGGTGACGAGGACAAGGGCCTCATCACCCTCCGCACGGCCATGCAGTACTCCGTGAACACCCCCTTCATCCAGCTCGGCATGGACGTCGGCACGGACCTGGTGCAGGAGGCCGCGCTCAAGGCCGGCCTCGACAAGGACCAGCTGGCCTCGCTCACGCCCACCTTCTCCCTGGGCACCTCCGCGCCCAGTGCGATCCGCCTCGCGGGCGCCTACGCGACGTTCGCGGCCAACGGCAAGCAGGTCGACCCCTACTCGGTGGAGAAGGTGGAGAAGGACGGCAAGGTCGCGTTCCAGCACGAGGAGAAGAGCGCCCAGGCCTTCGACGCGAACGTCGCCAACAACGTCACCGACGTGCTGAAGACGGTCGTGGAGGCGGGCACCGGCACGTCGGCGCAGCTCGGCAACCGCCCGGCGGCGGGCAAGACGGGTACCACCGACGGCAACCGCTCGGCCTGGTTCGCGGGGTATACCCCGCAGCTGTCCACGGCGATCGGCATGTACCGCGTGGACCCCAACGCCAAGAAGCAGGAGTTCCTCTCCATGCGTGGCGTGGGTGGCAAGCCCACGATCCACGGTGCGTCGTTCCCGGCGGAGATCTGGGCCGATTACATGGGCAAGGCGCTCAAGGGCCAGCCCGTGCTGCAGTTCGACGCTCCGCAGCCGATCGGTGAGAAGGTCTACGGAGACGGGGCCAGCCCCTCTCCCAGCGCCGTCCCGTCCGCGTCGCCCTCGGCCACGCCGTCGGCGTCCGCGTCGCCCTCACCGTCGAAGTCGCCGTCCGGCTCCCCCTCCCCGTCCGCTTCCTGCGGGCTGTTCGACCGCAAGTGCAAGCCCGGCACCAACGGCGGCACCACCACCGGCGGCACCGGTGGGCCGGGCGGTACGGGCGGTCCGGGTGGGGACACCGGCGGCTCGCCCTCGCCGGGTCCGTCCCGGCATCAGTCGGGTGGCGGATTGTTCGGCGGACCCGGGAGCTGATCACGGCTCGGGGACCCGGCCGACGGGCCAGGAGACAAGGCGCCGTGTCGGGGACCGATCATCGTACGAATCCGGCGCAGGTCGGCTGAGCAGGACCTTTCGAGGGCCGCTCCGCGTTCGCGCGGGGCGGCCCTCGGGGTTTTCCACAGGCTCCGCCGGGTCCGCCGCGCGTACGGCAGGATGTGGGCATGAGGAGCGTGCGGGACGATCAGCTTGTACGGCCCACCGTCGAGGACGAGGTGGCTGCCGCCGGCAGCGAGCTCATCGGCGGGCCGGTGGGCCGGCGTGCGCTGCTCGGGGTGAGCTGGTGGACGCCGGTGCGGGTGATCGCGCTCGTGGCGATCGGGATGTTCGCGCTCGGAATGGTGCAGAAGTTCCCGTGCTACGACCATGGCTGGTTCTTCGGCGCCACCACGCAGTACACCCACGCCTGCTACTCCGACATTCCCCACCTCTACAGCGGGCGCGGTTTCGACCAGGGCCTCATCCCGTATTTCGACCAGATCCCGCAGTCCCTCTCGGGGGGCATGGAGTATCTGGAGTACCCGGTCCTGACGGGACTCTTCATGGAGATCGCCGCCCTGCTCACGCCGGGCGGCGGGACCATCCAGCACCGCGAACAGCTGTACTGGCTCATCAACTCGGGGATGCTGCTGGCCTGCACGGCCGTCATCGCCGTATGCGTGGCCCGTACGCACCGGCGCCGGCCCTGGGACGCCCTGCTGGTGGCCCTCGCGCCGGCCTTCGCGCTCACGGCCACCATCAACTGGGACCTCTTCGCGGTCGCCCTCACGGCCGCCGCCATGCTGATGTGGTCCCGAGGGCGCACGGTCCTGGCGGGCGTGCTGATCGGCCTCGCGGCCGCGGCGAAGCTGTATCCGATGCTGCTGCTGGGGCCGCTGCTGATCCTGTGCTGGCGGGCCGGGCGCCTGCGGGCGTTCGCCACCGCCGCCGGCGGTGCCGTCGGCGCCTGGCTGGTGGTCAACGCGCCGGTCATGATCACCCATGACGCGAGCGGGTTCCACATCCGCGAGGGATGGGCGAAGTTCTACACCTTCAGCCAGGACCGGCCGGTCGACTTCGGCTCCGTCTGGCTCTTCATCTCACAGCGCACCGGCGACCCGCTGGACGACGCCAACACCTATGCGACGCTGCTGATGATCCTCGGCTGTCTGGCCATAGGAGTCCTCGGTCTGCGTGCCCCCAGGCGCCCGCGCTTCGCGCAGCTGGCCTTCCTCGTGGTGGCGCTGTTCATCCTCGTCAACAAGGTCTACTCGCCGCAGTACGTGCTGTGGCTGGTGCCGCTGGCCGCGCTGGCCCGCCCGAAGTGGCGCGACTTCCTCATCTGGCAGGCCTGTGAGGTCCTGTACTACCTGGGCATCTGGTTCTACCTGGCCTATACGGGAAGCGGCGACAAGCACCAGGGGCTGCCGCCGGAGGGCTACCAACTCGCGATCATCGCCCACCTGCTGGGCACGCTGTATCTGTGCGCGCTCGTCGTGCGGGACATCCTGCTGCCCGAGCGGGACGTCGTACGGCGGGACGGCTCCGACGACCCCTCCGGCGGAGTCCTGGACGGGGCACCGGACATATTCGTCCTGGGTTCCGCGCGCCGCGGTCAGCGGCACGCGGAGCACGCCGATGTCGCACGCGTCCAATGGGGCACCGGGAGCCGTAACCCGTAGTCACGGCTCCCCGCCCCGCACCACGGGGGGTGGGATCAGTGGGATCAGTGGTCGACGAGACGGTCGAACTGCGTGGTGGTGTGCCGCAGGTGCGCCACCAGCTCGTCGCCGACCTGCGGGGCGGGGGCATCGCCCGGCACGAAGAGGATCGAGACCTGCATGTGCGGGGGCTCGGCGAACCAGCGCTGCTTGCCCGCCCAGACGAACGGCGAGAGATTGCGGTTCATGGTCGCCAGGCCCGCGCGGGCCACGCCCTTGGCGCGCGGCATCATGCCGTGCAGCGCCTTCGGCGCCTCCAGCCCGACGCCGTGCGAGGTGCCGCCGGCCACCACGACCAGGAAGCCGTCACCGGTGGCCTTCTGCTGGCGGTAGCCGAAGCGGTCGCCCTTGGCGACGGGGGTGACGTCCAGCACCGCGCCCCGGTAGTGGGTGGCGTCGTGGTCGCCGAGCCACAGCCGGGTGCCGATGCGGGCCCGGAAGCGCGTCTGCGGGAAGCGCTGCTGCAGGTGGGCGAGCTCGTCGGCCTTGAGGTGGCTGACGAACATGGTGTGGAGCGGCAGATGGGCGTTGCGCAGCCGCTCCATCCAGCTCACGACCTCCTCGACCGCGCTGCTGCCGTCACCGCGGTCGAGCGGCAGGTGTATCGCGAAGCCCTCCAGGCGCACGTCCTCGATGGCCGCGTGCAGCTTGGGCAGGTCCTCCTCGCTGATGCCGTGCCGCTTCATGGTGCTCATGACCTCGATGACGACGCGCGCGCCGACCAGGCCGCGCACGCCCTCGACCGAGGAGACGGACCGGATGGCCCGGTCCGGCAGCGGCACGGGCTCCTCGCCCAGCCGGAAGGGGGTCAGCACCAGCAGGTCACCGCTGAAGAAGTCCTTGATCCGGGCCGCTTCGTAGGTGGTGCCGACGGCGAGGATGTCGGCGCCCATGCGCGTCACCTCATCGGCGAGCCGCTCATGGCCGAAGCCGTAGCCGTTGCCCTTGCAGACCGGGACGATGCCCGGGAACTGCTGGATGACGGACTGCTGGTGTGCCCGCCAGCGCGCGGTGTCGACGTAGAGCGTGAGCGCCATGGCCGGTCCCAGAACCTTTCCCTGTGTCTGCGGAGTGACGTGGTGTGCCTGACGGCACTGCTTCGTGGACGGACGGAACGATCAGCGACGCGACATGTAGATGTCGAGAGCCTTGTGCAGCAGCTTGTTGAGCGGGAAGTCCCACTCGCCGAGGTACTCCGCGGCCTGACCACCGGTGCCGACCTTGAACTGGATGAGGCCGAAGAGGTGGTCGTTCTCGTCGAGGGAGTCGCCGATGCCGCGCAGGTCGTAGACGCTCGCGCCCAGGGCGTAGGCGTCGCGCAGCATGCGCCACTGCATGGCGTTCGACGGCCGGACCTCGCGCTTGTGGTTGGCGGAGGCGCCGTAGGAGTACCAGACGTGCCCGCCGACGATCAGCATCGTCGCGGCGGCGACGGCCTCGCCCTCGTGCACGGCGAAGTACAGCCGCATGCGGTTGGGGTCCTCGGAGTTGAGGGCGGTCCACATGCGCTGGAAGTAGCTCAGCGGGCGCGGACGGAACTTGTCGCGCTCGGCGGTGATCTCGTACAGGTGCTGCCAGGTGGCCAGGTCCTCGTAGCCGCCCTGGACGACCTCGACGCCGGCCTTCTCGGCCTTCTTGATGTTGCGCCGCCACAGCTGGTTGAAGCCCTTGTGGACGTCCTCCAGAGAGCGGTTCTCCAGCGGCACCTGGAAGACGTAGCGCGGCTGCACGTCACCGAAGCCGGCGCCGCCGTCCTCGCCCTGCTGCCAGCCCATGCGGCGCAGCTGGTCGGCGACCTCGAAGGCGCGCGGCTCGATGTGGGTGGCCTCGACGTCGCGCAGACGCTTGACGTCCGGGTCGGCGATGCCGTTCTTGATCGCGCCGGAGTCCCAGCGGCGGATGACGACGGGCGGGCCCATCTTCACCGAGAAGGCGCCCTGCTGCTTGAGGTGGGCCAGCATGGGCTGCAGCCAGTCGCTGAGGTTCGGCGAGAACCAGTTGATGACCGGGCCCTCGGGCAGGTACGCCAGGTAACGCTTGATCTTGGGCAGCTGGCGGTAGAGCACCAGGCCCGCGCCCACCATCTGACCGGTCTTGTCGAACCAGCCCAGGTTCTCGGAGCGCCACTCGGCCTTGACGTCCGCCCACCCCGGGACCTGCATGTGACTGGCCGCGGGCAGGCTCTGGATATACGCCAGATGCTGCTCTCGGCTGATTGTCCTCAGGGTCAGGCTCATGATCGGGGCGCTCCTCGGCAGGTGTGTCCCCAGGGTCGGGGCTCCGGCTCTCGCGCCGAAGCCTACTGCGACCGGGGAGCGCCCCGATTGGGCGTACGGCCCGTTATCCGATCACACCGCCGAAAAGCCCCCCGTGCGCCATGCCCAGGAACAGGCCGAAGGCGGCGGCTCCGAGCCCGATGATCAGCAGAAAGCGCTCACCGGTCGTGGCGGAGATGAACTGGCCCCAGGCCCCCGTGAGGACGCCGATGAGCCCGCTCCACGACGTCAGCAGATGCAGGCCGGTCCACAGGGAGGAGATGGCGGCGAGCGCACCCAGTACGACCGTCACGGCGACGAAGGTGTTCTCGACGGGATGGGGCTTTCCGTCGCTGTTGAGGACCGCGCCGACCAGCGTGCGGGGTCCACGGGGCTGCCGAACCGCCTGTGTCATGGGGCACCTCCTGAAGGCTGGCGCAAATGTAGCGCCGGTCACACCCGATGCGTCCAGATTGCGGGGCCGGACGGTTGGATTTCAACCGGACGCCGGAGTGCAGGTACTCTGTACGGTCTGCACCGGTGTCTGCCCGGACCCAGCTTCGGTCCCAGGGGCAAACCCAGGGACTTCCGCTGATTGTCAGTGTCCGCCGATACCGTTGTTCACGCATTACGACCCTCCTGCCACGGATCGACCGTGGCCGCTGAGTCCAAAGGAGGTGGGTTCCACATGCGTCACTACGAGGTGATGGTCATCCTCGACCCCGATCTCGAGGAGCGCGCTGTCTCCCCGCTGATCGAGAACTTCCTCTCCGTCGTCCGTGAGGGCAACGGAAAGGTCGAGAAGGTCGACACCTGGGGCCGTCGTCGTCTGTCGTACGAGATCAAGAAGAAGCCCGAGGGCATCTACTCGGTCATCGACCTGCAGGCCGAGCCTGCGGTCGTCAAGGAGCTCGACCGCCAGATGAACCTGAACGAGTCGGTCCTCCGGACCAAGGTCCTCCGTCCCGAGACCCACTGAACCCCAGCGGTTCAGAGGTAATCGGGCTGCATCGCAACGAGTAGCAAGCAGCCAGCAGCACACCCGCCGAGAGGTTCATCCATGGCAGGCGAGACCGTCATCACGGTCGTCGGCAATCTCGTCGACGACCCCGAGCTGCGCTTCACCCCCTCCGGTGCGGCGGTCGCGAAGTTCCGTGTCGCGTCCACTCCCCGCACCTTCGACCGCCAGACCAACGAGTGGAAGGACGGCGAGAGCCTCTTCCTCACGTGCTCGGTGTGGCGGCAGGCGGCGGAGAACGTCGCCGAGTCGCTTCAGCGAGGCATGCGCGTGATCGTGCAGGGCCGGCTGAAGCAGCGGTCCTACGAGGACCGTGAGGGCGTCAAGCGCACGGTCTACGAGCTCGACGTCGAAGAGGTCGGCGCCAGCCTGAAGAACGCCACGGCGAAGGTCACCAAGACCGCGGGTCGCGGTGGCCAGGGTGGCTATGGCGGCGGCAGTGGTGGTGGCCAGGGTGGCGGCGGCTGGGGCTCCGGTCCCGGCGGCGGCCAGCAGGGCGGCGGGGCTCCCGCCGACGACCCCTGGGCCACCGGCGCTCCGTCCGGCGGCCAGCAGGGCGGCGGCGGAGGCGGCTGGGGCGGCGGCTCCGGCAACTCCGGCGGCGGCTACTCCGACGAGCCGCCCTTCTAGGCCCTGACGGGCCCGGGCCGGCGACGGCCCGAGGGCGACAGCACAAAACTTCTTGATTCACAGGAGAGAGACAATGGCGAAGCCGCCCCCGCGCAAGCCCAAGAAGAAGGTCTGCGCGTTCTGCAAGGACAAGACCGCTTACGTGGACTACAAGGACACGAACATGCTGCGGAAGTTCATTTCCGACCGCGGCAAGATCCGTGCCCGCCGCGTGACCGGCAACTGCACTCAGCACCAGCGTGACGTCGCCACGGCCGTGAAGAACAGCCGTGAGATGGCGCTGCTGCCCTACACCTCGTCCGCGCGATAAGGGAAGGGTGACCAAATAATGAAGATCATCCTCACCCACGAGGTCTCCGGCCTCGGCACCGCCGGCGACGTTGTCGACGTCAAGGACGGTTACGCCCGCAACTACCTGGTCCCGCGCGGTTTCGCGATCCGCTGGACCAAGGGTGGCGAGCAGGACGTCGCGCAGATCCGCCGCGCTCGCAAGATCCGCGAGATCGCCACGATCGAGCAGGCCAACGAGGTCAAGGGCCAGCTCGAGGGCGTCAAGGTTCGCCTTGTCACCCGCGCCGGCGAGGCCGGCCGCCTGTTCGGCTCCGTGACCCCCGCCGACATCGCTTCCGCGATCAAGGCTTCCGGTGGTCCCGAGGTCGACAAGCGTCGCGTCGAGGTGGGCACGCCCATCAAGACCCTGGGCTCGCACCAGGTGTCCGTGCGTCTGCACGCCGACGTCGTTGCCAAGCTCGGCATCGAGGTCGTCGCCGCCTGACGGCTGCGACAGGCATAGCCTGAGGAAGGGCCGCACCCCCTGGGGTGCGGCCCTTTCGCTGTTCCCGGCCGTTCCCTTCCGGTGCGTTCGGACCCCTGCGGCCGTGCTCAGGCCCGTACCGCGCCCGTGACCAGCCAGCGGCCGGAGCGGGCCCGTATCCACAGGGTCACCATGCGGACCGTCATCATCAGCGTCATCGCCCACCACAGCGCCGTCAGACCGCCGCCCACCGTGGGCACCAGCAGCGCGGCGGGGGTGAAGACGGCCAGGACCAGCAGCATCGCCCAGGCGAGGTAGGGGCCGTCGCCGGCGCCCATCAGCACGCCGTCCAGGACGAAGACGATCCCCGCGATCGGCTGTCCCACGGCCACCACGAGCAGCGCCGGCACCAGGATGTCCCGGACGGCGGGATCGGTGGTGAACAGCGGGATGAACACCGGCAGCGCCGCCGCCACCAGGGCCCCCATGACCACGCCCGAGGCGATGCCCCACTGCACCATGCGCCGGCAGACGGCCCGGGCCCCGGCGGCGTCCTCGGCGCCCAGGTAACGCCCGATGATCGTCTGCCCGGCGATGGCGATGGCGTCCAGCGCGAAGGCGAGCAGGCTCCACAGGGTCAGCGCGATCTGGTGGGCGGCGATCTCCGCGTCGCCGAGCCGGGCCGCGACCGCGGTGGCGATCATCAGCACGGCGCGCAGCGAGAGGGTGCGGACCAGCAGCGGGACGCCGGCCTGGGCACAGGCCCGTATTCCGGCGGCGTCGGGCCGCAGGGAGGCGCCGTGGCGGCGGGCTCCCCGCACGACGACGGCCAGGTAGACGGCGGCCATGGCCCACTGGGCGAGCACCGTCCCCCATGCGGAGCCGGCGATGCCGAGGCCGGCGCCGTAGACGAGGCCGAGGTTGAGCGCGGCGTTGGCGGCGAAGCCGCCGATGGCGACGTACAGCGGGGTCCGGGTGTCCTGCAGGCCGCGCAGCACTCCGGTGGCGGCGAGCACCATGAGCATCGCGGGGATGCCCAGGGCGCTGATCCTCAGGTAGGTGGTGGCGTGCGGGGCGGCGGTCGGGGAGGCGCCGAAGAGGTCGACGAGGGCGGGGGCTGTGGGCAGCACGGCGACGCCGACCACCGCTCCCAGGATGAGAGCGAGCCAGATGCCGTCCATGCCCTGGCGGATGGCGGCCTGGAGGTCTCCGGCGCCGACTCGCCGGGCGACGGCCGCGGTGGTGGCGTAGGCGAGGAAGACGAAGACGCTGACGGCGGTGGTGAGCAGGGCGGCGGCGATGCCCAGGCCCGCGAGCTGGGGGGTGCCGAGGTGGCCGACGATGGCGCTGTCGGCCATCAGGAAGAGGGGCTCCGCGACGAGCGCGCCGAAGGCGGGCACGGCCAGCGCGAGGATCTCGCGGTCGTGCCGGCGGGCGGTGTGCGGCTCACGCGCGGGGGCCTGCGTCACGGTGCCTGTCCAATCTTCCACAGGTAATCTGTGCTCCTAGCTTACGGCCCTTACTTGGGTGGGTTGTGTGTGATCTTCTCTGCGCCGTTTGTCGCGATCTCGGCCCGGGCGGGAAAGTTTTTCTCCTCAACAGCCAGTGGACGACAAAAGCGCAGGTCAGGGCGGTGTGACGAGGGCGACTGTGTGTTTGTCCACAGTGCTTTCCCCCGCGCCGTGCACAGGTTGAGGGCGGTTCTCCACAGGCTGGGGCCGCTCATCCACATGCCCTGTGGATAACCAGATTGGCTGACGGTGCCCGCGGCCCTACCGTGGACCGGCGCCTGCCGTCTGTTTTCGCCCCCTCCGGGGGAGCCGCGGACCTTACGGGATCAACACGAACTCGCCGCGAACTCGACGCGTCATAACCGGAGTCGGGCGTCCTAATTGTCAGAGCCGTGCCGTAAGAAGGAAGCGCACGGCGAGGTCCGCTTCGCGGACGGGAGGAGGTGGCCCGGGTGAGCAGTCCCGAGCCCATGGACGACCCCTGGGGCGACAGCCCCAGCGACCGCCTCCCCTTCTCCCGCTCCCGCCGCGGCGACGGCAAGGGCCGTGGCGAGCAGCACGACCGCGGCGGCGACGAGGGCGGCTCCTGGGACCGCGGCGGCTTCGAGCGCGTACCGCCGCAGGACCTGGACGCCGAGCAGTCCGTCCTCGGCGGCATGCTGCTGTCCAAGGACGCCATCGCCGACGTGGTCGAGGTCCTCAAGGGCAACGACTTCTACCGCCCGGCGCACGAGACGATCTACCAGGCCATCCTCGACCTCTACGCCAAGGGCGAGCCCGCCGACCCCATCACCATCGCGGCCGAGCTCACCAAGCGCGGCGAGATCACCCGCGTCGGCGGCGCCGCGTATCTGCACACGCTGGTCCAGTCCGTACCGACCGCCGCCAACGCCGAGTACTACGCCGAGATCGTCCACGAGCGCGCGGTGCTGCGCCGCCTGGTCGAGGCCGGCACGCGCATCACGCAGATGGGATACGCGGCCGACGGCGACGTCGACGACATCGTCAACAACGCCCAGGCCGAGATCTACGCCGTCACCGAGCAGCGCACCAGCGAGGACTATCTGCCGCTGGGCGACATCATGGAGGGCGCGCTCGACGAGATCGAGGCCATCGGCTCGCGCAGCGGCCAGATGTCCGGTGTCCCCACCGGCTTCACCGACCTCGACTCCCTCACCAACGGCCTCCACCCCGGTCAGATGATCGTCATCGCGGCGCGTCCCGCCATGGGTAAGTCGACGCTGGCGCTGGACTTCGCCCGGGCCTGTTCGATCAAGGCCGAGCTGCCCAGTGTGATCTTCTCGCTCGAAATGGGCCGCAACGAGATCGCGATGCGTCTGCTGTCCGCCGAGGCGCGGGTGGCGCTGCACCACATGCGCTCCGGCTCGATGACCGACGACGACTGGACGCGCCTGGCCCGGCGCATGCCGGACGTGTCCAAGGCGCCGCTCTATATCGACGACTCCCCGAACCTGTCGATGATGGAGATCCGGGCCAAGTGCCGCCGCCTCAAGCAGCGCAACGACCTCAAGCTCGTCGTGATCGACTACCTCCAGCTGATGCAGTCCGGCGGTGCCCGCCGGCCCGAGAGCCGTCAGCAGGAGGTCTCCGACATGTCGCGTAACCTCAAGCTCCTCGCCAAGGAGCTCGAGGTGCCGGTCATCGCCCTCTCGCAGCTGAACCGTGGTCCCGAGCAGCGCACGGACAAGAAGCCGATGGTCTCCGACCTCCGTGAGTCCGGTTCGATCGAGCAGGACGCCGATATGGTCATCCTCTTGCACCGCGAGGACGCCTACGAGAAGGAGTCGCCCCGTGCGGGCGAGGCCGACCTGATCGTGGCCAAGCACCGTAACGGTCCCACGGCCACCATCACGGTGGCCTTCCAGGGTCACTACTCACGCTTCGTGGACATGGCCCAGACCTGATCCGCAGGTGTGGCCAGGAAACCGACCCGCTTCGGGAAGTGCGTCGTCATGGCCGCCGGGCGGGCCCGGCCAGCAGGGGCCGTCCCAGCAGGGGAGTTGGACGCTTGCGCGCCCATCCTCCCTTGCCGGTCGGCAGGTTGGCGTCGGTGGGCGGCCAAAAGATCTTGTGCAGTGCATGTTTCACGTGAAACGGTCTCCCCTGTCAACGACTTGACCATGGGAGGAATATTCATGCTTTCCCGCACGATCACGGCCGGAGCGGTTGGCCTCGCCGCGGCTGCCGTGTCCCTCATCGGTATGACGCCCGCTGTTGCCGCGAGCTCCGCGACGGCCGCAGGCCCCAGCTGGTCGGCGAGTCACGGTACGGCGACCGTCGAAGGCTCGTCCCGCTGGGAGAAGAACGCAGGTGGATTCGGCGGAGCGATGGCGTACGAAGGCGCGCTGAAGAACACCGGCGGTGACTGCTACTCGGCCTACTTCGTCATCCAGCAGGACCTGGCCCCCGGCCCGCCCATCAAGGTCGCCACCCAGTGCGGTGTGGGCACGAAGTCGGCCAGCTTCAAGTCGGGCCCCTTCATGCCGACCACCACGGTCTCCGTCTTCGTCTGCAAGGGCGACGGCTTCAACGACTGCGGGCAGCGCAAGATAGCTCGCTGATCGCCTGCACTCCGTGGAGGTGATCACCGCCCCGGCCGGGCCGCCGGGGCGGTGAAGGCCACCTCCGCGGCGTGTGCGACGATCTCGATCCCGTCGCCGAGCGCCCACTCGGCGACCCGCGAGACCATGGCCGCCGGAACCGGGCCGCTGATGCCCGCTGCCGCCGGAATGTCGTACGTGGCGTGGGAGTCGTGGGGCATCACGACCCGGTAGCCCAGCTCCAGGGCCGTGCGCGCGGTGGCGCTGACACACATCTCGGACATCACGCCGCAGACGGCCAGGGCCCGCACACCCGAGCGGCTGAGCAGGTCCTGCAGGTGCGTTTCGTAGAAGCCGTCGTCCTCCGTCTTGCGGACGACGACCTCGGCAGGGCCCGGTTCGACGGGCAGACGCAGCTCCCAGCCGGGCGTGCCGGCCTCGTCGTCCGCTCCCGGCGGTCCGTCGTTCTGGAGATGGACGACGAGGGCGCCGGCCGCCCTCGCCCCGGATATCAGATCCGTCACCCGGGCGAGGAGCCGGTCCGCTTCGGGCACCGCCCCCGCACCGGAGACGAAGGCGGACTGGACATCGATGACGAGCAGGGCATGGACGGGCTGCGCATCCTTGGTCATTCCGTCATCCTCCCGCACGGCCGGAAGATGGAACGATCATCGTGGTTAAGGTGCGGACATGACTGAATCGCAGGAACGTCCCACCGGAATGCCCGTGAACGAGGCGGAGTTCACCGATCTTCTGCCCGCCACCCGCCGGGCGCTCCTGCAGCGCCTGGCCACCGGGCAGGTGGAGGGCCGTACCCCCTCCCTCGTGGGAGCGGTGATGCGCGACGGGCGGATGGTGTGGGCTGCCGGGCGGGGAGCCGTCGACGGGGAGGTGCCGGGGGCGGACACGCAGTACCGCATCGGGTCGATCACCAAGACGATGGTCGCCGTGATGGTCATGCGGCTGCGCGACGAAGGGCTGCTCGATCTGAACGACCCGCTCGACCGCCACCTCGACACGCCCGAGGGCGGCGGGGCGACCATCGCCCAGCTGCTGTCGCACACCTCAGGGCTCGCGGCCGAGACGGGCGGGCCCTGGTGGGAGCGCACGGACGGCGCACTGCGCCCCGAGCTTGCCGACATCTTCGGTGAACGCCCCCAGCGCCATGCCGCGGGTCGCCTGCACCACTACTCCAACCCCGGGTTCGCGCTCCTGGGCGCGCTGGTCGAGCGGCTGCGCGGGGAGAGCTGGTACGAGGCGCTGCGCCGGGAGGTGCTGGAACCCCTCGGGATGAGGCGCACGACACTCACGGCCCAGGCGCCGCACGCCGAGGGCTGGGCGGTGCACCCGTGGGCGGACGTACTGCTTCCGGAGCCCGCGGTGGACACCGGCCGGATGGCGCCGGCCGGGCAGCTGTGGTCCACGGCGGCCGACCTGTGCCGTTTCGGGGCGTTCTTGCTGAACGGCGACGACCGGGTGCTCAAGGCGGCCTCGGTCGAGGAGATGCGCAGGCCGGAGACCGCGCCGCAGAACCCGGACTGGACGGGCGCCTACGGCCTGGGCGTGCAGCTGACGCGCGGCGACGGCCGGCTCCTCTTCGGCCATGTCGGCTCGATGCCGGGGTTCGTGGGGGCACTGTGGGTGAGCCAGGAGGACGGCGTCGCGGCCGTCGTGCTGGGCAACCTCCAGTCCCTGTTCAGCGCCCCCGTCATCGCGGCGGAGCTGCTCCGCGCGGTCGCCGAGCACGAACCGCGGATTCCGGAGCCTTGGCGTCCGCTCGAGGACGCGGACACCTCGCTGCTGGAGCTGACCGGGCCCTGGTACTGGGGCGCGGCCCCGTTCGCGGTGCGGCTGGCCGCCGGCCGGGGGCTGCGGCTGGCGCCGCTGGGCGGGGCGGGGCGCGGGGCGTCCTTCCGCGCGGAGGAGGACGGGACCTGGACGGGGCTCGACGGCTATTACGCGGGCGAGACGCTGACGGTCGTACGCGACGCGGACGGTGCCGTGAGCCATCTGGACATCGGCACCTTCGTCTTCACGCGCGAGCCGTACGAGGCCGGGGGCGCCGTGCCGGGTGGTGTCGACACGGGCGGCTGGCGGTAGTCGTATTGTCGGCGTGGGGCGGAGGGCAGACGTAGAGTCGACGGGAGATCGGCGGCGCCGGAGCACGGCGCGAAACCACCTGGAAGGCACCGTGACCGCGAACACCGCACCGGACCTGCTCGACCTCGCGCCCCTGGGCGCAGCTCAGTTCGCCCGTATCGAGGACAAGGTCGCGGCGCTGATGCGCACGCGCGAGACGGTCGTCGCGATGCAGGGCGAGGCGCTGCTGCCGCTGGAGGCGTGCATCCGCTCGGCCGTCCGGCCGGGCAGCACCGCGCTCAACATCATCACCGGTCCGTACGGCGAGACGTTCGGCGGCTGGCTGCGTTCCTGCGGCGCGGAGGTGGTCACGGTGTCGGCGCCCTTCAGCGGTGCCGTCACCGCAGCGCAGGTGGCCGAGGCGCTCCGCGCGAATCCGGCCATCGACTTCGTCAGCCTCGTCCACGCCGAGGCCGCCACCGGCAACACCAACCCTGTCGCCGAGATCGGCGCCGTCGTCCGCGAGCACGGTGCGCTGCTGATGCTGGACGCGGTCGCCTCGGTGGCCGCCGAGCCGCTGCTGACCGACGAGTGGGGCGTCGACCTGTGCGTCATCGGCGGTCAGAAGGCGATGGCGGGCCCCGCGGGGGTGTCGGCCGTGTCGGTCAGTGCCCGCGCCTGGGAGCGGATCGCCGCCAATGAGCAGGCGCCCCGCCGCTCCTACCTCTCCCTGCTGGACTGGAAGGAGCGCTGGATCGACGGCGGCCGCACCGCCCTGCCGCACGCCCCGGCGCAGCTGGAGATGCTCGCGCTGGAGCAGGCGGTCGACCGCATCGACGCGGACGGCCTGGACAACGTGATCGCCCGGCACCGGGCCGCCGCTGCCGCCACGCGGGCGGGCGTACGGGCGCTGGGCGCCCTCGCGCCCTATGTCGTACGGGACGAGGACGCGGCCCCCGCCGCCACCACCCTGCGCGCGCCGGAAGGCGCCGACGCGCGCGACGTCGTGGCGGCGGCCCTGGCCGCCGACGCCTCCGTGCCGGTCCAGGCGGCGGCCGGGGCGCTCGCCAAGGAGATGATCCGCGTCAATCACTACGGGCTCGACGCGGACCGCGAGACCGTCCTGGCCACCCTGTCGGCGCTCGGCGAGGGGCTGCGGGCGCTCGGCGTACCGGCCGTGGACGACGTCGCGGCCCTGGCGGCCGCGGGCGCGGCGTGGGACGCGGTGATCAAGGACTGATCTCCGGATAAGCCTCCACTCCCCGGGTAGGACTCGACGACCTTCGGGTCAGGCTCGACGACCTCCGGTGAGGCTTCACGGCAACGGCTTCATGGGCCGCCGTCGGCGCTTTCTGGCGCCGACGGCGGCCTTTTTCATGCCATTTCTTGCTTTTGCTCGTGTTTGAACCGTTATGCCGGTGCAGGCCCTCCGTCATCTGCGGGGATAGAATCGGAACCTCCAGTCCGTTTCGACATCAGGCCCCGTGGAGGCCGGCGCGCATGGCACATCGCAGGAATCCGCCTCCCTCCTCGCGGGCCTCCGCACAGCTGCGTGCGGACGCGCGGCGCAACCGGGTGCTGGTACTCCAGGCGGCCCGATCCGCCTTCGAGGAAGCGGGGTTGGCGGTTCCGCTGGGGGAGATCGCTCGCCGGGCCGGGGTCGGTACGGGCACGGTGTACCGCCATTTCCCCACCAAGGAAGCCCTGTTCAGGGCCACTGTCGTGGACCGGGTCCGCCTCTTCACCGATACGGCACGGGAGTTGGCCCAGGCGGAGGATGCCGGTGCGGTGTTCTTCCGGTACCTGGCGGCGGTGGTTCGGCTGTCCGCGCGGAACAAGGGCTTGTGCGACGCGCTTGAGGGCAGTTTCGAGCCCTCTCCCGGGGTGGAAGCGGACTTCCGCGAGGCCCTGTCGGTGTTGCTCGAACGGGCCCAACAGGCGGGAGCCGTACGCAAGGACGTGACCATCGACGACGTGATGGCCCTGCTCGTGGGCTGCCTGTCGATGGAGCAGCGACGGGGGCCGTCCGTGGCGCCCGGGAGGATGACCGCGCTGGCGTGCGACAGCCTCCGTCCGGGCCGCCGCGTGACGAAACTCCCCCCGAATCCGGCAGGTGGCCGTAACGAAACGGGATGTGCCGTGTGCGGCGGCCTCGTACCGTCCGCTCGTACGGGCCGGCCCGCCCGGTACTGCGGTGCGGCCTGCCGGCAGAAGGCGCACCGGGAACGGGCCCGCGCCCGCGGCGCGTCAGAGGTGGTACTTGAAGCCGAGGTGTGAGGCCTCGAAGCCCAGCCGCTCGTAGAAGCGGTGGGCGTCCACGCGTGTGGCGTCGGACGTCAGCTGGACCAGCCGGCAGCCCTCGCGGCGCGAGGTGTCGACGGCCCACTGGATGAGCTGGGAGCCCAGGCCGCCGCCGCGCTCGTCGGAGTGGACGCGTACGCCCTCGATGAGCGAGCGCGTCGCCCCGCGCCGGGAGAGCCCCGGTATGACGGTCAGCTGGAGGGTGCCCACGGTGCGGCCGTCGCGGACGGCGACGGCCAGGTGCTGGTGGGGGTCGCCGTCCAGGCGCTCGAAGGCCGCGCGGTACGCGGTGAGATCGTCCGGGGATTCGCGCTGCGCGCCGAGCGCGTCGTCGGCCAGCAGCGCCACGATGGCGGGGATGTCGTCGGCGGTCGCGCGCCGGATCTCGATGTCGCTCATGATCCGGACCCTATGCGCGCACCGGCGGTACGCCCAGGGGTCGTCGGCGAGAGGCGGAACGCCGGTCGGCGCGCGATCTGCCGGGCGGTGCGCGATCTACGGCGTCGGAGCCAGGGACTCCACGGCGGCGACCAGCGGGGCCAGCTCGGCGCGGTTCGACGCGTCGTCCAGCGCTTCGCGCAGGGCGGCGTCGTTGGTGGGGCGGGCGTGCTCCAGGAGGGCGCGGCCGGCGTCCGTGACGTCGGTGTAGATGCCGCGGCGGTCGGTGAGGCAGAGGTAGCGCGTCAGCAGCCCGCGGTCCTCCAGGCGGTTGACCAGGCGGGTCGTCGCGCTCTGGCTCAGGACGACGGCGTCCGCGACCTCGTTCATGCGCAGGTGGCCGCCCTCGCCGTTGTGCTGGCGGCTGAGGACGTCGAGCACGGAGAACTCGCGCACGCTCAGCTCGTGGTGGGCCTGCAGCGCGCGCTCTATGTGCGTCTCGATCCGGCTGTGCAGGGCGGACAGGGCGCACCAGCCCTGCGCCAGCCCGACGGGAGCGGAGTCCGGGGTGCGGGACATGGGGTGAGCCCTCCTTCGCGGTCGTACGCGCGTGTCGTCCGGTGGCGGGCGGACGGTGCCGTACGAACAGGATAGCTCTCCTCCGCAATAGCCAGCGCTTGCAAGTAGATGCGTCTGCAATTATTGTGGAGGCCGGTAAAAGTCTGCCGCAAAGACCTGAGCCGGAACCCTCCCCTGTCCGATCTCACCCGTCTGATCTCACCTGTCTGATCTCCCCGTCTGAAGGACCCTTGTCATGCCCCTCGCCCTGTTGGCGCTCGCCATCGGCGCCTTCGGTATCGGCACCACCGAATTCGTCACCTCGGGCCTGCTCCCCGAGGTCGCGGACGAGTTCGGCGTGTCCATCCCCACCGCCGGCTACCTGACCACCGGATACGCGCTCGGCGTCGTCGTCGGGGCCCCGATCCTCGCCATCATCGGCAGCAGGGTCCCGCGCAAGCAGATGCTGATGGCTCTGATGGGCCTGTTCATCGCGGGGAACGCCCTTTCCGCCGCCGCCCCGGTCTTCTCGGTGATGCTCGCCGGGCGCATCGTCGCCTCGCTCGCGCACGGCGCGTTCTTCGGGATCGGCGCGATCGTCGCCGCGGGCCTCGTCGCCCCCCAGAAGAAGGCCGGGGCGATAGCCATGATGTTCACGGGCCTGACGGTCGCCAACGTCGTGGGCGTCCCCCTGGGCACCCTCATCGGCCAGAACATCGGCTGGCGCGTCACCTTCTTCATCATCGCCGGCCTCGGAGTGCTCGCCGTGCTCGGCATCGCCGCGCTCGTACCTCGTCAGCCGCGCCCCGAGCGGACCCGCGTCTCCGGCGAGCTGGCCGCCTTCCGCAACCCCCAGGTCCTGCTCGCCATGGCGATGACGGTCCTCGGCTTCGGCGGCGTCTTCACCATGAGCACCTACATCACGCCGATGATGACCGACGTCACCGGCTACGCCCCGGGCTCCGTCACCTGGCTCCTCGTCCTGTTCGGCCTCGGCCTGGTCGGAGGCAACCTCGTCGGCGGCAAGTACGCCGACCGCGCGCTGATGCCCATGCTCTACACGGGCCTCGGCGGCCTGGCGATCATGCTGGCCCTGCTGCCGCTCACCGCGCACGACAAGCTCGCGGCGGCGATCACCATCCCGCTCATCGGCGCCTTCGGCTTCGCCACCGTGCCGCCGCTGCAGAAGAGGGTCCTCGACCAGACCGCCGACGCCCCCACCCTCGCTTCCGCCGTCAACATCGGCGCCTTCAACCTCGGCAACGCGATAGCGGCCTGGCTCGGCGGCCTCGTGATATCCGCCGGCTTCGGCTACACCGCCCCCAACTGGGTCGGCGCGCTGATGGCCGCCTCCGCGCTGCTGCTCGCCCTCCTCTCCGCGCGGCTGGAGCGGCGCACGGGCCGGAGCGGGCGAATAGCCGCGGCGGGCCCGTCCCCCATGGCCGCCGAGCCGGAGGCCGTGCCGGCCGGCCGCTGAGACCACCGCCGACCGGGTGTGCGGAAACCGCGCCACCACCCAGCACACAGGCCACCGCATGCCCCCCACCGCATGACCACCCACCCATCACCACCCCACCGCATGACCACCCCGCGCATCACCACCCCACCGCGATGCGGTGGGAACGCATCACAGCAAGGAGCACCTCCCTCATGACCGCCATGACTGCCATGACCGCCAACACCCCCGTCCTTCCGCTCACCACGGACGAGGCGGACGCCCTCGTCGCCGCCGCCCGTCGCGCAGCCGACGAGCAGGGCATACGGGCGGCCGTCACGGTCCTGGACGCGGGCGGCCATCTGCTGGCCTTCCGTCGCGACGACCGGGCCGTGCTGATCGCCGGCGAGACCAGCACGCGCAAGGCGTTCACCGCCCTGCAGTTGGGGGCGCCCACCGCGGACCTGGTCGACGCCGTCCAGCCCGGTGGCCTCTTCCACACCCTGCCGACCGCCCTGGACCGGCCGTTGCTGTTCATCGCCGGAGGGGTGCCGCTGTACCGCGACGGCCGGCTCGTCGGGGCGGTCGGGATCGGCGGCGGGGCGCCCGAGCAGGATCACGGCATCGCGATGGCGGCCGTTGAGGAGGTGCTGGGCGGCTGACGGCAGCCGCCCGAACCGGGGGAGCGGCCTGGGCGTAGGTGGGTGGCGAGTGCGCCTAGGCTCGGCGGTCATGAGCAGACTGCACTTGTTCGACCTGGACGGAACGCTGATCCACGGCTCGGCGGCGGCGATCGAGATATCCCGCCAGCTGGGGCTGGAGCCGGAGATCGGCGAGCTGGAGCGGGCGTTCGCGGCGGGCCGGCTGACGCCGCCGCGGTTCGCCGAGCTGGCGGTGGAGCTGTGGGGGGAGCTGACCGAGGCCGAGGTCGCCGCGGCCTTCGAGGGCGCGCCCTGGCTGGCCGGCATCCGGGACGTCTGGGCGGAGATCAGGGCGCGCGGCGAGCGGTGCGCCGTAATCTCGCTGTCGCCGGGGTTCTTCGTGGAGCGGCTGCTGGACTGGGGCGCCGACGCGGCCCATGGCTCGCTGTGGCCCTCGGTGCCCTTCCGGGACCCGGTGGATCCGGCGGGCATCCTCGACGCCGCGGCGAAGGTGCGCATCGCGGACGAGCTCTGCGCCCGCTTCGGGCTGACCCGCGCCGACTGTGTGGCGTACGGCGACTCGATGTCGGACGCGTGGCTGTTCGCCACGGTGCCGGTGTCGGTGGCCGTCAACGCGGACCACCATGTGCGGGACCTCGCCTCGCACCACTACACGGGGCTCGATCTCCGTGCGGCCTACGAACTGGTCAGTGGGCCAGCCTAGCCCCAACGGGCGTCCTCTCGCACGGACTTCCGGTGAAGACGCGGGCGCCGGGACGAGCGGTGGCATGCTGCGCGTACCGGAACTGCGACTCATCACCAGAGCGGGGATTCGCGGGTACGTCCGTCTCCTGCGGCGGAAGCGCGCGGTCCGACCGAGAGATGTTCGAGGCGAGGCAACGATGAACGCTCCGACCACCCCATCGGCCGACGGGGGTACGCCCAGGGAGGGCGCCGGGCGACCCGCCGCCCGGCCCGCGGCCCCGGAGCCCGCGGCTTCCCCCGTATCCCACTGGTCCTCCGAGGCGCGAAGGTCACCTGGTTCCCGCTGGCAGCCCCTGGCCTACCAGGAGCGGGAGCATGGTCGTACCGCCGAGGAGGAGCCGGGCGGCCCCGCCCAGAACCACGAGCCGCGGAACGCACCACGCGTCGCCGCCCCCGCCAACACCCCCTCCCCCGACGCCGTGCTGATCCGTAGCACCCTGGCCGAGATCGAGCCGATCGCCGACAAGGTCACGTCGTACTTCTACGCGCTGCTGTTCGTCCGCGAGCCCGACCTGCGGGCGCTCTTCCCCGCCGCCATGGACATCCAGCGAGACCGGCTGTTCAAGGCCCTGCTGGCCGCGGCCGAGTACGCCGACGACCCGGCCACCCTCACCGCGTACCTCTCCCAACTGGGCCGGGGCCACCGCAAGTACGGCACCCTGCCCTCCCACTACCCGGCCGTCGGGGAGTGCCTGATCGGCGCGCTTTCCCGCTACGCGTCACGGACGTGGGGCGAGGCGGCCCAGGCGGCATGGGTGCGGGTGTACACCGCCGTCTCGCAGATCATGATCGATGCCGCGGCCGAGGACGAACGGACCTCGCCCGCCTGGTGGCAGGCCGAAGTCGTCAGCCACGAGCCCCGCACGCCGGACATCGCGATCGTGACGTTACGGCCCGATCAGCCCTATCCCTTCCTCGCCGGCCAGTACGCGAGCGTGGAGACGCCCTGGTGGCCGCGGGTCTGGCGGAACTACTCCTTCTCCTGCGCCCCGCGCGCGGACGGTCTGCTGTCTTTCCACGTCAAGGCCGTGCCGGCCGGCTGGGTGTCCCGCGCGCTGGTGCACCGCGCCCGCCCCGGCGACGTCGTCCGGCTCGGCCCGGCCACGGGGTCGATGACCGTCGACCACAGCAGCGACAACGGCATGCTGTGCCTGGGCGGCGGCACCGGCATCGCCCCCATCAAGGCGCTCGTCGAGGACGTGGCCCGGCACGGCCGTAGCCGCCCCGTCGAGGTCTTCTACGGCGCCCGCCACGACGGCGACCTCTACGACATCGACACCATGCTGCGATTACAGAAGGCGCACCCCTGGTTGTCGGTCCGCCCCGTCGTCTCCGACGGCCCGACGCTCGGCCTGAGCGGCCAACTCCCCCAGGTAGTGCGCAAATACGGGCCCTGGAACGCGTACGACGCCTATCTCTCCGGGCCCCCGGGCATGATCCGCAGCGGTGTGGACACCCTGGTCGGGATAGGCATACCGTCCGACCGCATACGACACGACTCGATCGACGAACTGACGGCGTCGGCGACGGCGGCGACGTGCTGAGGCAAAGGCGTATCCATAGAGGTCCGGCAGTGGAGCCCCTGCCGGAGCCCCGGCCGGAGACCCTGCCCGGCAGTGACGGCGAGCACCGGCTCCAGCAGCGGCTCGGCACCTCCGGCCGCGCGGCCCGGTTCTACGACGACCAGGTGCTCTCCCATGTCAACGCGCGTATGCGCGCGTTCGTGGCCCGGCAGGAGATGTTCTTCCTGGCCACCGCCGACCGGCACGGGGAGTGCGACAGCACCTTCCGCGCCGGCCCGCCCGGCTTCCTGCGGGTCCTGGACGAGCGCACCCTCGCCTACCCCGAGTACCGGGGCAACGGCGTCCTCGCCAGCCTCGGCAACATCGAGGAGAACCCGCACGTCGCCATCCTGATGGTCGACTTCTTCCGGGACCGGATCGGCCTGCACGTCAACGGCCGGGCCCGGGTGGTCGACGACGCCGCGCTGCGCGCGGTCCACCCCGCCCTGCCCGTCGACGACATGCCCGGCCGCCGCGCGGTGGTGTGGGTGGAGGTCACGGTCGAGGAGGCGTACATCCACTGCGCCAAGCACATCCCGCACCTGCGGAAGGTGACCCGCGAGACGGGCCGTGACGACGACGGCCGCGCCTGGGGCACGGACGACACCAGGCGCAAGGGCGGCGACTTCTTCGGAGCCGCCGCCGGCCTGCCCTGAGCGGGATCACGGCCTGCCCTGAGGGGCGGGATCAGCCGAGGTCGTGGGCGAGCAGGGCCTTGACGCCCTCGATGTTCTCGCGCAGGTACGACCGCAGGGAGGGCGGTACGACCTCCACCGAGTCGATTCCCTTGCGGGTGAAGGGGACGCGCACCACTTCGTACGTGCCGACCGGCTCGTCCATCTCCGGGCCGTGGCGCAGCGAGAGGTCCATCGACGCCAGCCGGCAGACGAAGAAGTGCTGCACCTTCACGCCGTGGGCCGCGTGGTGGAGCGAGTGCGAGACGGTGTCGACGAAGGCGGGGACCACGTCGACCACCTTCGCCCCGAGCTCCTCGTCGACCTCGCGGTGGAGGGCGGCGACGACGGTGGTGTCCTCCGGTTCGACGCCGCCGCCGGGAGTGATCCAGTACGGGGCCTCGCCGGGCTTGGTGCGTTTGATCAGGATCATGTCGAGCGCGTCGGAGCCGGGCTCGCCGTCGAGCAGGATGGCGCGGGCGGTGCGTTTGACCACGGGCCGTTCGGTCATAGGGGACATCTGCCGCGCCGACGCCCCGGTGAAACCCCTTGTCACCAGGAAACGGCGGCGCGCAACAGCCACTCGTGCGCCCGCGCCAGGTGCGGATGGGCGAGCGTTCCGGCCCGTACGAGCAGGAAGTAGGTGCGCAGGGGTGGCACCGGCGGGTCCAGGAGGGCGACGACCTCGCCGGTGTCCAGGGCGTCCCCGCACAGATAGCGGGGCAGGACGCCGATGCCGGCCCCGGCGGCTATGGAGGCGAGCACGGCGCGCAGATCGGGGACGATGACGGCGCCGGCGGCGAGGGGCTTGGAGTCGAAGACGGCGGACCAGTAGCGGGAGACGAGGGGCAGGCTCTCGTGCACCTCCACGACGGGCAGGTGTTCCAGGGCCTGGACGCCCTTGTCGCGGATGACGGCCGCGCCGCCGAGGCGGGCCGCCCAGCGCGGGGCGGCGACCAGGACGTGCTCCTCGTCGCACAGCGGGGTGGCGGTCAGCAGCCGGCCGCGGGGGCGTGAGGTGGCGATGGCGAGGTCGTGGTGGCCGGCGGCCAGGCCCTCGAAGAGCTCTTCGGTCACGCCGTGGGAGGCGCGCACGGCCAGGCCCTGGGCGATGAGCGGGGTGAGGGCGGGCAGGGCGCGCAGGGCGGTGAACTCGGGCGGACCGGCCAGGTGCAGGGTGCGGTTGGCCCACCGCTCGTCGAGGTCGGCCTCGGTGATCTCCAGCAGGGCGTCGACGTGCGGGGAGATCTTGTGCGCCAGTTCGTCGCCGATGGTGGTGGGGCGCACCCCGCGGGCCAGGCGGAGGAAGAGGGGGCGGCCCAGCTGGCGTTCCAGCGTCCGGATCTGGCTGGTGACCGCGGGCTGGGACAGGCCCAGGAGTGCGGCGGCACGGGTGAAGGAGCCGGCCCGGTGCACCGTGACGAATGTGCGTAAAAGGGCCAGATCCATGCCATCTCCCCGGGTTCGCCGCCACCCATCGTAGGGGGAACTATAAATAAGTCGATAGGGCGCTGCCGTCGGCGTGATTGGACACTGACGCAGAGTCAACTAGCCTGGGTCGCGCGGTCCTTCGCGCGGCTTTCCGCGCAGGGCCGGGGACGGCTCGAGCCAAGAGGGGGGAGGCTCGAGCCGTCTTTTCGCGACGTGGCCGGCGGCCGGCGCGCGGCAGCCGGTGCCCATCGGCCGGTTCTTCCCGGGCGGCTCGCGGCTCGCGACCGGCTTCGGCGTCAGTCGTTCTCGTCCGGCAGGATCACATGCATCGCCCAGGCCACGATCGCGATGATCACGCCGCCCACCAGTGCCGACCAGAAGCCGTCCACATGGAAGGCCAGGTCGAGCCGGTCCGCCAGCCAGGAGGTCAGCAGCAGCATCAGTGCGTTGATCACCAACGTGATCAGGCCGAGCGTGAGAATGAAGAGCGGGAAGGACAGCAGCTTCACGACCGGCTTGACGAGGAAGTTGACCGCGCCGAAGACGAGCGCGACGAGGAAAAGCGTGACCACCTTGCGGGCGGTGTTCTCGCCGGACAGTGTGATGCCCTTGAGCAGCCAGATGGCTACCGCCAGGGCCGCCGCATTGGCGATCGTCTTGACTACGAAATTCTTCATGGTGAGATCGTTGCAGACGCGCGCGGCCGATGAAGATCAGTGCAAAGAGCGCGACCGGCACAGGTGAGGGGTGAACGGCGCATGAAGGCGTTCCGGCTGGATGAGCTGGAAGCGGAGCGGCTCGCGAACGACGGCGCGTATCTGCAGTTCCTGCGGGAGCGGAACATGTCCGTCGGCCTCTACGCGCTGAACGCCGGGGACACCGATCCTCAGGCCCCGCACGCCGAGGACGAGGTGTACGTGGTGGTGAGCGGCCGGGCGTCGATCACGGTCGGAACGGAGACCACGCAGGTGGGCCGGGGCAGTGTGGTGTACGTGCCGGCCGGGGTGACGCACCGCTTCCACCACATCAGCGAGGATCTCCGGGTCCTGGTCGTCTTCTCTCCGCCCGAGAGCTGAGCCGGAGCCACGGCATCCCGTAGGGGGACGCTCAGGGGCGGACGGGGGCTGCGGGGCCCCCGCGGGCCCACCCGCCCGTCCTAGCATCGGGAGCAGGCCGGGGCATTCCGCTCCGGGCGGCCGGTGGCCCATGGTGTCGCATTCGCGCGCCGGGCCGCTGTGGTCGTGAGTGACAAGGCCGCGTGAAAGCGCGCATGAAGCGGAGAGCAGGGGTCGACATGGCTGAGAAGGGGATATTCGAAGGACTGCCGTGGTGGGTGAAGTGGATCGCCATGCCGGTTCTCGTGCTGATGGTGTTCGGCAGCCTCATCCTGAGTGTCCTCGGCTTTGTCATCAGCCTGCTCTTCAAGGCGCTGCTGCTGGTGGCTCTCGTCGGTGGCCTGATCTTCGTCGTCAAGAAGTTCACGTCGTCCTCGTCGTCGAGGGGCGACTGGTAGGAACCGGCCGACCCGGGCGAAAGGGGGACCGCCCGGGAACGTCCCACCGGCAGGCCGCGTCGCCCACGCCGTCGGCCGGTGTGTCCGCTCGGTCAACTCAACGAAGCGGAAGGCCGGGAGTTATCTCTTCCGTCAACTTCTCTCCTCCATCTCGCCGTCAACGTTGAACGTGACGCCCGCCGCCCAAACGGTAATCCGTGTGCCCTCGTGCCACTTTGGCCAGTTCTCGGCCGTTCCGGGCCATCAAATCCCACGTTACGACTCCAGCGAGTAGTCGAGTCGCTACGCTCCAGAGTCGGAGAGCTCGTATGCTCACCCTCGGTCTCCATGAGTAACTGGAAAATCACTCCTTGTGATCCACTGGGCGTTCTTGTCAGACTATGGCGTCATTGGGGCCATCAGGCTTCAATCCCTGCCAAACCGACGAAGACGGGGCATTGGGCGATGCGCGACACAGTTCAGGCAGAAGTGGTCATGACCTTCCTCGTCTCCGAGGAGCTGTCCTTCCGGATCCCGGTGGAGCTGGGCTACGACAGCAGTGACCCCTACGCCGTGAAGTTCACTTTTCACCTCCCCGGCGATGCCCCGGTGACCTGGGCCTTCGCGAGGGAGTTGCTGCTGGACGGGCTGAGCCAGCCCTCCGGCGAGGGCGATGTGCACATCGCCCCCGCCTCCGCGCAGCACCTGTCGGACGTGTTCATCCGGCTGCAAGTGGGCGGCGAAGGGGCCCTGTTCCGGGCGGGTGCGGCGCCGCTGGTGGCCTTCCTCGACCGGACCGACCGGGTCGCCCCGCTGGGCGAGGAGCACTCGGTCGCCGACTTCGACTACGACCTCGCCGCGGCGCTCGACAGCATCCTCGCCGGCAACCCCGAGGGTCAGAACGCCGGTTAGCCGGCCGCGGCCGAGGGGCTCCGGGGCTTGCTGCCGCCGTCACCCTCGGACCGGCTCGACCGGCTCGATCCGCTCGATCGGCACCCGCTCGGAGCGCGGTGCCGCACCCTGGGGCGCGGGCGCCGGAATCGTCACCGCCGGACCGCTGCCGCCCTGCTCGCAGGTGGCTTTGTCGACACTGTCACCCCTGTCATCCCTGTCACCGTTCACGCCCGTGCTCGCCCGGGCGCCCGGCCCCCCCGGGCCGTGCCCATGGTCGCGAGCAACCGCCACGTTCCCGAACGCCTGAGCCCGGCCCGTACGATCTCGGGCGCCTTCCCCGCGAGTTGCCGCGCCACGACCGCGAGCCCGCTCCCGGTCGCGGATCATGTCCTCCGCGGTCAACCCGCCGACGATCGAGCGCAGATGGCCGTTTCCTCACTTCGCGCGGCGGCGCCTGCCGCCCCGCGCCCTCGCCCTCCCCGTGTTCGTACCGTGCCGGTCGGCACTGACAACGAGGGCCGCCAGCAGGGTCGTCACCGGGACCGACGCCACCAGCCCGATGCTGCCCACCAGCGTCCGGACGATCTCCTCCGCGACGATCTCGCTCGTCGCCACCGTCCCCACCCCACTGTCCGCGATCGAGAACAGCAACAGCAACGGCAGAGAGGCTCCGGCGTAGGCCAGGACCAGCGTGTTCACCACGGACGCGATGTGGTCCCGGCCGATGCGCATCGCCGAGCCGTACAGTTTGCGCCAATTCGCGGTGGGATCCGCGTCCTTCAGCTCCCACACCGCCGAGGTCTGGGTGACGGTCACGTCGTCGAGCACGCCCAGTGAGCCGATGATGATGCCGGCCAGCAGCAGGCCGCGGATCTCGATCTCCGGATACAGCCCGTGGACCAGGCCCGTCTGGTCGTCGGTGTTGCCCGTCAGATGGGCCCACTCGATGAACAGCGACCCCAGCAGGCCGATGACCAGCAGGGACATGAGCGTGCCCAGCACGGCCACGGAGGTCCGGGCCGTGAGTCCATGGCACATGTACAGCGCGATCAGCATGATCGCGCTGCCGCCGATCACGGCGACCAGCAGCGGATTCGAGCCCTGGAGGATCGCGGGCAGGATGAACAGCGTCAGCACCCCGAAGCTGATCACCAGCGCGATCAGCGCGAAGAGCCCGCGCAGCCGCCCCACCACCACGACCGCGAGCGCGAAGACGACCGCGAGCAGCGCCATCGGGAAGGTCCGGTCCACGTCCGTGACCGAATAGCGCAGATTTTCGGGTGCCTTCGGCGCGAACGCCAGGACCACCTTCTGTCCGACGTCATAGCGGCGGGAGGCGCTCGGCTGTACGACCTCCGTGAAGGTCTTCCCCTTGTCGGGGCCCGAGGCCACCTCGATCGTGGCCTTCTCGCACGGTCCGCGGTCGGCGGGCGGCGCACCGGGTGGTGCCTGCTGCTGCCCTGGCGGCTGTCCGCCGGACTTCGGGCAGTCGAACTCCTCGATCTTCACCACCCGTCCCGACTCGGTCTTCTGGTCGAGGCCCACGCCGGTGTGCTGATGAGGTGGGGCGCCGCCGGGCCAGAGGACTATCAGGCCGGTCACGACGGCGGCCGCGAAGGGGATGAGCACCGCCGCGATCACCTTGCGCAGATGCGCCGAAACGGGTGTCGCGGGGCCGTGGCTGTGGGAGTGGCCGTGCCCGTGGGCATGGCCGTGTGCGTGGGGGGTGGGGGAGCTGTGGTCAGTGGGGGTCACCCCCCGATCATCGCAAGCCCCCCTGGCCGCCCCGCGCCGGAAGGCGCTAGCGTGGTGCCACCTTTTGCAATCGCGGGAGCTCGGAGCACCGGGCTGAGAGGGCGCTGACCTCCGTACGAAGCACGTACGGACGCCGCTGCGTCGACCGCCGAACCTGTTACCGGGTAATGCCGGCGTAGGGAGACTGGTCTCATGACCTCGCAGGATGCACGCACGTCCGAAACCGGCCGGGAGATCGGCTGGCACAAGGACTACGTGACCGGCTCGCGGCCGGACCTCAGGGTCCCGGTGCGGCGGGTCCACCTCACCAACGGCCAGGACGTACAGCTGTACGACACATCAGGCCCGTACACCGATCCGGCAGTCGAAACGGACGTACGGCGCGGTCTTCTCCCGCTCCGGGAGAACTGGATCATCGGCCGCGGCGACACCGAGGAGTACGCCGGGCGCCCCATGCGCCCGGAGGACGACGGCATCAAGCACACCTCGCCCCGCGGCGGCCTGAAGAACCTCGACGCCGTCTTCCCCGGCCGCCCCCGCCAGCCCCGCCGGGGCCGTGGCGGCGCCGCGGTGACCCAGCTCGCGTACGCCCGCCGCGGTGAGATCACCGAGGAGATGGAGTACGTCGCCCTCCGCGAGAACGTCTCCCCCGAGACGGTCCGCGAGGAGATCGCGGCCGGGCGCGCCGTGCTCCCGGCGAACGTGAACCACCCGGAGATCGAGCCGATGATCATCGGCAAGAAGTTCCTGGTCAAGGTGAACGCCAACATCGGCAACTCCGCCGTCACCTCCTCCATCGAGGAGGAGGTGGAGAAGATGACGTGGGCGACCCGCTGGGGCGCCGACACGGTCATGGACCTCTCCACCGGCCGCAACATCCACACCACCCGCGAGTGGGTGCTGCGCAACTCCCCCGTCCCCATCGGCACCGTCCCGCTCTACCAGGCCCTGGAGAAGGTCGACGGCAAGGCCGAGGAACTGTCCTGGGAGATCTACAAGGACACGGTCATCGAGCAGGCCGAGCAGGGCGTCGACTACATGACCGTCCACGCCGGCGTGCTGCTGCGCTACGTCCCGCTGACCGCCCGCCGCAAGACCGGCATCGTCTCGCGCGGCGGCTCGATCATGGCCGCGTGGTGCCTGGCGCACCACAAGGAGTCGTTCCTGTACGAGAACTTCGAGGAGCTCTGCGAGATCCTCGCCGCGTACGACGTCACGTACTCCCTGGGCGACGGTCTGCGCCCCGGCTCGATCGCGGACGCGAACGACGAGGCGCAGTTCGCGGAGCTGAGGACGCTCGGCGAGCTCAACCGGATCGCCAAGCGTCACCACGTGCAGACGATGATCGAGGGCCCGGGCCATGTCCCGATGCACAAGATCAAGGAGAACATCGACCTCCAGCAGGAGATCTGCGAGGAGGCCCCGTTCTACACGCTCGGCCCCCTGACGACGGACGTCGCACCGGCGTACGACCACATCACCTCGGGGATCGGCGCGGCGATGATCGCCTGGTGGGGCACGGCGATGCTCTGCTACGTCACGCCCAAGGAGCACCTGGGCCTGCCGGACCGCGACGACGTGAAGACCGGCGTCATCACCTACAAGATCGCCGCGCATGCGGCGGATCTCGCCAAGGGCCACCCGGGGGCGCAGGAGTGGGACGACGCCCTCTCCGACGCGCGTTTCGAATTCCGCTGGGAGGACCAGTTCAATCTGGCCCTGGACCCGGAGACGGCCCGCGCCTTCCACGACGAGACGCTTCCGGCCGAGCCGGCGAAGACGGCGCACTTCTGCTCGATGTGCGGACCCAAGTTCTGTTCGATGAAGATCTCGCAGGACATTCGCCGTGAGCACGGGGGAGATCTTGCCGTCGCCGCCGGGGAAGCCATTGATCCGCAGGCCGGAATGGCGCAGAAGTCCAAGGAGTTCGCGGCCTCGGGAAATCGCGTATATCTGCCGATCGCGGACTGAACCGACCGGTGGACCACCGGCCTATTCGGGCCGGTGGTCCTTGCCGCCGAACTCGGGGCTCGTGAAATCCGGGCTGGTGAAGCCCGCACGGGTGGACGGGGACGGGTCGCTGTCGGGGCTGGAGAAGCCGGGCCGGGAGTAGCCGAGCTGGGGGGTGCGGCCGGGGCCGGCGGGCTGCCGGCGCACCGACGGAGGGCGCGTGCCCGACCCGTTGGACAGTGCTTCGCGCAGGAAGGGCAGGATGCCGCGCTCGAGCAGCGCCTGCCGCCACGCCTCGCGGGCCTTGTCGGCCGCTTCGGCGAGGCCGTCGCCGGGCGGGGCCTCCTGCTGCTGCCGGCCGTTGCGCAGGGCGGTGCGCAGCATGCCGGACATGGCGACCAGCACTCCGGCGACGGTGAAGCCGGCGAACCACCAGCCGACCGTGATCATCTGACCCGCGACGGGCTCGCTCGAACCGACCGTCCGCATGACGTAGCCGATCAGCAGGAAGAGGAACGCGGCGATCCCCGCCAGGGCCGGGGCCAGGACGGCGAGGACCGCGCCGGCGCCGGCACCCTCGTCCGCCGGCACGTCGGCGGGCTCCGCGCCGTGGGAGCCGGGGGAGCCAGAGGAGGGCGTACCGCCGTGGCCGTCCTCGCCGCCGTGCGCCACCGCGCTGGTGACCGGCTGGGGGCGGGTGGTGGCCGAGCGGGCGCGCAGTTCCTCGCGAGCGCCGACGAAGTCCTGGTATTCCGCCTCCGCGCAGGCGCAGATGGCGGACATGGCGCTCAGTGCCATGGTGCGCAGTTGTTCGGTATTGAGCCGCTGTCCTATCGCGGCGGCGAGTGCGCTGATCTCAGGGTCTCGGTCCGCTGAACGCAACGCCTGGTCGAGAACCCGCTCGAATTCCGGGCGGTCCTCGGCCAACAGGTGCGGAGCGCTGTTCATGTGCATCCCCCGATGCTCCGTAGGGCCGTGATGCCGGCAAGTACCACCGGGCAGTGGGCGGAAACGGAGGAGAGCCTGCTACGGATAAGCCGATGGTAGAGCCGCACGGGCGCGGGGTGACAGTGTGTTTCCCGAATTACCCCGCGCCGGTGGAACTCCTCATCTGCCCGCCGACCGACCCGCTGAACCCTCAGCCGGCCAGCGGAAGTTGCACGACCAGCAGTTTTCCGGCCATGGTGACGCCGCCGTCCATGGCGAGCGCCAGCCCGTCGGCGTAAAGATGCGGACCGTCCACCACCGGCGCGCCCCCGCCGTCCTCGTCCGCCTCCTCGGTACCGACCTCGCCCAGCAGGTAGGGGATGGGGCTGTGGCCGTGCACGATGCGGGCGCCGCCGTAGGTCTGCAGCAGCTCCCGCACGGCCATCGGGCCGGCGTCCTCGTCGCGGAAGGCGAACCGCTTGGTGAACTTGCGGAACAGGTCCCAGACCTCGTCCGGGTCGTTGCGCTGCAGCGCCTCGGTGATCGCGTCGTTGACGTCCTCGATGGAGTCGCCGAACTCCAGGTAGGCGGTGGTGTCGGAGTGCACGAGCAGGTGCCCGTCCTCCCGCGCCATCGCGTCCAGGCGCGACATCCACTGCAGGTGGTGGTCCTCCAGGCGCTCCATGTCGGTGCGCTGGCCGCCGTTGAGGAGCCAGGCCGCCTGGAAGGAGGCGGTACCGGCGCCGGAGTTGACCGGCGTGTCGGCGAACCGCTTGGCGCCGATCAGCAGCAGCTCGTGGTTGCCCATGAGGGCCTTGCAGTAACCGCCGGCGGCGGCGGCCTCCGCGGACAGCCGCATGACGAGGTCGATGACGCCGACGCCGTCCGGGCCGCGGTCGGTGAAGTCGCCGAGGAACCACAGGCGGGCGTTGCCGGCGGCCCAGTGCCCCTGGTCGTCGATGAGCCCCTGGGCGGCGAGCGCCTCGTACAGCTGGTCCAGATAGCCGTGGACGTCGCCTACGACGTACAGCGGGCCCGGGCCGGCGGGCAGGGGCTCGTGCTGGGGAGCGGCCAGCGGGGTCAGCTCGACGGTGGGCACGTCCTGGGGAGGGGCGCTCTGGGCGATGACCGGGAGGTCGCGCGCGGTGGGCGTGTACCCCTCCGGGTACTCCGGATACTCGGGTACCGCCTGCGGGGGCGGGACGGCCCGGTCGTAGCCGGGCATGGGAGGGGGAGCGGCGTACCCGGGGAAGGGCGGCATCGCCGCCGCGGTCCGTGCCGCAGGTCCCTGACCGGCCCCCTGAGTCATCGACCCCTCCACCATCGCGCCGCCGTGCACCTTGTGGACCTTGCCTGGTCGACGGCGGTCCGTGGTGTCGTGCGCCCATCATAGGAATGACCGTCGCGGGTTGTGACGCACCAGGGGCTGTGAATCGGGGCGGGAGACCGGGATCGCCGGTCATTTCTCCCCAAATGAGCCGTTAAATGAGCCGTTCGCGCCGGTCAGACGGGCTCCGGGCGGCTCCCCGTGGTCGGTGACCCGCTTCCTCGTGCGCCGGACACCGGGTCCACTCCGGTTGACGCGGGTCGGGCGTGGCCGGTCGTTCACCGGGCCCCGGCCCGGGTCGCGACCGGCCGGGTCAGGTCGCGGCGGGTCCGCGCGGCGGGCTGACGGTGGTGCGTGGGGGACGTCGTTCGGAGGAGGTCCGGACGATCAGTTCGGTGGGTATGACCTGTTCCACCGGGCGGCCGGTGTCCAGGCCCTCGATCGCGTCGATGAGCAGCTGGACGACCGCGGTGCCGATGCGCCGCGGCTTGAGGGAGAGCGTGGTGATGGGCGGCTCGGTGGTGGCGTAGACGGTGGACTCGCTGCAGCAGACCAGCAGCAGGTCGTCCGGGACGCGCAGGCCGTAGCGGCGGGCGGCCGCGAGCAGGTCGGTGCCGTTGGGGTCGAACAGTCCGTACACCGCGTCGGGCCGGTCCGGGCGGGCGAGCAGCCGGTCGGCCGCGACGGCGCCCGCGCAGGGGTCGTGGGCGGGGTACTCCTCGTAGACCGGGTCCTGGCCCACGCGCTCGCACCACCGCAGGTAGGCGGTGGTGGACAGCCGGGTGTAGGTGTCCGTGGTGGTGCCGGTGAGCAGGCCGATCCGGCGGGCGCCGGCGTCGGCGAGGTGGTCGAGGATGCCCAGCACCGCGGCCTCGTGGTCGTTGTCGACCCAGGCGGTGACGGGCAGGGAGCCCGCGGGGCGGCCGTCCGAGACGACGGGGATGCCCTGGCGGACCAGGTCGGAGACGACGGGATCGTGGTCCGAGGGGTCGACGACGACCGTGCCGTCGAGGGCGACGTTGGACCACACGTCGTGCCGGGAGGTGGCGGGGAGGATGACGAGGGCGTAGCCGCGGGCGAGCGCGGCGGAGGTGGCGGCCCTGGCCATCTCGGCGAAGTAGGCGAACTCGGTGAAGGTGAAAGGTTCATCCCCGTAGGTGGTCACGGTCAGGCCGATGAGCCCCGACTTGCCCGTACGGAGGGTGCGGGCCGCGGCGGACGGGCGGTAGCCCAGCCGGTCGGCGACCTCGCGGACATGGCGGCGGGTCGCGTCCGGTAGCCGGCCCTTGCCGTTGAGCGCGTCGGAGACGGTCGTGATCGAAACCCCGGCGGCTGCGGCCACGTCCCGGATGCCCGCCCGCCCCTGCCGACTGCCCCTGCGGGACGGCTCCGCCCGGCTCACCTGATGCTTCCCTGCTGCTGTCATGGCGAGCCGATAGTAGGGCTCGGGTGGTCCTTTGGCAGGGCGTCCTATTTCACTGTTGACAGGCACGTTTCTGCTGCGGTGATCCCGTTCAATGACCATGGAAACGCAGGTAGTTGAGGGGATGCGTGCGGTGGCGTCGCGGCGTGGCATATCCGCGCCTCGTCATTGGTCCAGGTCTCGAAGAGGTCTCAACTCACCTTCACGAGGGATGCGCGCCACGGCGCCCGCCACGGCGTGCAACCGAATGGGGAGCGCTCCCCAAGCCCTGGACGCCGCCCGGGGCAATCCTCATAAGGTGTGCAGTATTCATGTCAGTGGTGGAGGAGGATCTACGGTGACCGAGAAGACCCCCAAGCTGCGCGCGGCGCTGGACGGTGTGCCGACCTACAAGCCGGGCAAGCCGGCGGCCCCCGGCGGCCCGGTCGCGTACAAGCTGTCCTCCAACGAGAACCCGTATCCGCCGCTGCCCGGGGTCCTGGAGTCCGCCGTCGGCGCCGCCGCCTCGCTCAACCGCTACCCCGACATGGCCTGCACCGGCCTGATGGCCGAGCTGGCGGACCACTTCGACGTGCCGCTGGCGCACCTGGCGACCGGTACCGGCTCGGTCGGCGTCGCCCAGCAGCTGGTCCAGTCGACGGCGGGCCCCGGCGACGAGGTGATCTACGCCTGGCGCTCCTTCGAGGCGTACCCGATCATCACGCAGGTCTCGGGGGCCACTCCGGTGCCGGTGCCGCTGGCCGAGGGCGATGTGCACGACCTGGACGCCATGCTCGCCGCGATCACCGACCGGACCCGGCTGATCTTCGTCTGCAACCCCAACAATCCCACGGGTACGGTCGTGCGCCGGGCCGAGCTGGAGTCCTTCCTGGACCGGGTGCCCTCCGACGTGCTGGTGGTCCTGGACGAGGCGTACCTGGAGTTCATCCGCGACGAGACCGTGCCCAACGGCATCGACCTCTACCGCACCCGGCCGAACGTCTGCGTGCTGCGGACGTTCTCCAAGGCGTACGGGCTCGCCGGGCTCCGCATCGGCTTCGCGGTCGCGCACGAGCCGGTCGCGGCGGCGCTGCGCAAGACGGCGGTCCCCTTCGGCGTGAGCCAGGTGGCCCAGGACGCGGCGGTGGCCTCGCTGCGCAGCGAGGCGGCGCTGCGCGAGCGGGTGGACGCGCTGGTGGCCGAGCGCACCCGGGTGGCCGGGGCCCTGGCCGAGCAGGGCTGGACGCTGCCGGAGTCGCAGGCCAACTTCGTGTGGCTGCCGCTGGGGGAGCGTTCGGTGGAGTTCGCGGCCCTGTGCGAGCAGGCGGGCGTGGTCGTACGGCCGTTCCCGGAGGGCGTGCGGGTGACCATCGGCGAGACCGAGGCGAACGACATCTTCCTGCGGACGGCGCAGGAGTTCCGCGCGAAGCTGTAGGCGCGCGCGGGCGGCGTGAGCCGCCGCCCCGCGTGAACGACGAGACGACGACGAGACGACAAGGACGCCGTGCGCCCCGGACGAGGGGCGCACGGCGTCCTTGTCGTGCCCCCTCGTGCCCGTCGTGTTCGTCGTGCCTGGGCCGTCCGGTCCGCCGCCAGGGCCGAAGGGGGTACCCCGCGTGCTTGTCCGAAAAAGGGGTGCGCCATAATTGCTTGTGAATGTGAACGCGTTCACAAGCGCTGCCTTTATGTCCCTCTTTACCTGGGTCATACAGGGGCAAAAGCCTGGCGGCATGCGCCGCCGGTGACGCAAGAGGCAAGGAGAGACCCCGGTGAATCTGGCCCTGGCTCCCGAGACACTCGCCCGCTGGCAATTCGGCATCACGACCGTCTACCACTACCTCTTCGTACCGCTCACGATCAGCCTTGCCGCGGTCACCGCCGGCCTCCAGACGGCCTGGGTCCGTACGGGCAAGGAGAAGTACTTCCACGCGACGAAGTTCTGGGGAAAGCTCTTCCTGATCAACATCGCGATGGGCGTGGTCACGGGCATCGTCCAGGAGTTCCAGTTCGGCATGAACTGGTCGGACTACTCGCGCTTCGTCGGTGACGTCTTCGGGGCGCCGCTCGCGATGGAGGCGCTGCTGGCCTTCTTCTTCGAGTCCACCTTCATCGGGTTGTGGATCTTCGGCTGGGACAAGCTGCCCAAGAAGATCCACTGCGCGTGCATCTGGATCGTGGCCGTCGGCACCATCCTGTCCTCGTACTTCATCCTGGCCGCGAACTCCTGGATGCAGCACCCGGTCGGCTACACCGTCGACAAGGCGACAGGCAAGGCCCAGCTCACCGACATATGGGCCGTACTGACGCAGAACACGACCCTGGTCGTCGTCTTCCACACCCTCACCGCGGCCTTCCTCACCGGCGGCGCCTTCATCGTCGGCATCGCCTCCTTCCACCTGTGGCGCGCCAAGCGCAAGCAGATCAAGGGCGAGGAGCTGGGCGAGAAGCAGCGCAAGCAGCTGCCCGCGATGCTGACCTCGCTGCGGGTGGGCCTGGTCGTCGCGGTGATCGCCGGCCTGGGCACGGCCGTCAGCGGTGACGAGCTCGGCAAGGTGATGTTCGAGCAGCAGCCGATGAAGATGGCCGCCGCCGAGGCGCTGTGGGAGACGCAGTCACCGGCGCCGTTCTCGGTCTTCGCGGTCGGTGACGTCGGCAAGGGCCACAACAGCGTCGAGATAGAGATCCCCGGCCTGCTCTCCTTCCTGGCCCACAACAACTTCTCCGACGCCGTGCCCGGCATCAACGACATCGCCGCCCGGGAGGCGGCGGCCTACGGCGGCGAGCCGGAGGACTACATCCCCAGCATCTTCATGACCTTCTGGGGCTTCCGCCTCATGATCGGTTTCGGGATGACCTCCTTCGTCGCCGCGCTCATCGGGCTGTGGACCACCCGTAAGAAGTTCTGGCTGGCTCCTGAGTACCGCACCGGCGAGGGCGAGATCCCCCGGCTGATGCTGACGCGGACCCGCGAGATGAACCCCTTCTTCACCAAGTGGTCCTGGCGCATCGGCATCCTCACCATGGGCTTCCCGCTGGTCGCCAACTCCTTCGGCTGGATCTTCACCGAGATGGGCCGCCAGCCCTGGGCCGTCTACGGGCTGCTCAAGACGGGCGACGCGGTCTCGCCGGGGGTGGGCCAGGGCGAGGTCATCGCCTCCATGACCGTCTTCACCCTGCTCTACGCGGTACTGGCCGTGGTCGAGGTCAGGCTGCTGGTGAAGTACGCCAAGGCCGGGCCGGACACCGACGAGAAGCCGCCGGCGAAGGACCCCCGGCTGCGGATGCCCTCCGGTGGGAGCCCGGGCGAGCCCGAGGACGCCGACAAGCCGCTGACCTTCGCCTACTGACCCGGCGGGGAACGGAGAACCGACCATGCACCTCCACGACTTCTGGTTCCTGCTGATAGCCGTCCTGTGGACCGGCTACTTCTTCCTCGAGGGCTTCGACTTCGGCATCGGTGTCCTGACCAAGACCCTGGCCAGGGACCGCACCGAACGCCGGGTGCTGATCAACACGATCGGTCCGGTCTGGGACGGCAACGAGGTCTGGCTGATCACCGCCGCCGGCGCGACCTTCGCGGCCTTCCCCGACTGGTACGCCACCCTCTTCAGCGGCTTCTACCTGCCGCTGCTGGCCATCCTCGTCTGCCTGATCGTGCGCGGCGTCGCCTTCGAGTACCGGCACAAGCGCCCCGAGGAGCGCTGGCAGCGCAACTGGGAGCACGCGATCTTCTGGTGCTCGCTGCTGCCCGCCTTCCTGTGGGGAGCCGCCTTCGCCAACCTCGTGCGCGGGGTGCCGATCGGGCCGGACAAGAACTTCACCGGCGACGTGCTCGACCTGATGAACCCGTACGCCCTGCTGGGCGGCCTCTTCACGCTCGTGCTCTTCACCTTCCACGGGGCGGTCTTCGCCGCGCTGAAGACCACCGGCGACATCCGGCACCGGGCCCGGGCCCACGCCGGCCGCTACGGCCTGGCCGCCGCCGTCCTCGCCCTGGCCTTCCTGGCCTGGACGCAGGGCTCCCACGGCAACGGGCGCAGCCTGCCGGCGGCGGCCCTCGCCGTGGTGGCGCTGCTCGTGGCGCTGGCCCTGAACCGGGCCGGCCGGGAGGGCTGGGCGTTCGCCCTGTCCGGGGTGACGGTCGTGGCCGCGTTCGCGGTGGTCTTCCTCGCCCTCTTCCCCGACGTGATGCCCTCCTCCTCCGACCCGGCGTGGAGCCTGACCGCGGAGAACGCCGCCTCCAGCCCGTACACGCTGAGGATCATGACGTGGGTCGCCGGCTTCATGACCCCGCTGATCGTGGCCTACCAGTCCTGGACCTACTGGGTGTTCCGCCGGCGGATCGGCACCCAGCACATCCCGGCCGCCCACTGAGGCGGCGGCGACATGAAGCCCGTCGACCCCCGCCTGCTGAGGTACGCCTCCGCGACCCGCTTCTTCCTCGCGGCCTCCGTCGGCCTCGGACTGGCCGGGGCCGGCCTGGTCATCGCCCAGGCGATGCTGATCGCCGAGATCGTCACCGGGACGTTCCAGCAGGGGCGTACGGCCGGGGACCTGGGCACGGCCCTGGCGCTGCTGGGCGCCGTCGCCCTGGGCCGGGCGGCGGTGTCCTGGCTCACCGAGCTGGCCGCGCACCGCGCCAGTGCTGCGGTCAAGTCCGAGCTGCGCACCCGGCTGCTCGAACGCGCCACGCGGCCCGGGCCGGCCGGCCGTGGCACCGGCGAGCTGACGACCCTCGCCACGCGCGGAATCGACGCGCTGGACGGCTACTTCGCCCGCTACCTCCCCCAGCTGGGCCTGGCGGCCGTGGTGCCCGTGGCCGTGCTCGCCCGTATCGTCACCGCCGACTGGCTCTCGGCGCTCGTCATCGTCCTCACCCTTCCCCTCATCCCGCTGTTCATGGCCCTCATCGGCTGGGCCACCCAGAGCCGCATGGACCGGCAGTGGCGGCTGCTGTCCCGGCTCTCCGGGCACTTCCTGGACGTCGTGGCCGGCCTGCCCACGCTCAAGGTCTTCGGCCGCGCCAAGGCGCAGGCCGAGTCGATCCGCGCCATCACCGCCGACTACCGGCGCGCGACGCTGCGGACGCTGCGCCTGGCCTTCCTGTCCTCCTTCGCGCTCGAGCTGCTGTCCACCGTCTCGGTGGCACTGGTGGCCGTCGGCATCGGCATGCGGCTGGTGCACGGCGAACTCGACCTGTACACCGGCCTGATGGTGCTGGTCCTGGCGCCCGAGGCATACCTGCCGCTGCGTCAGGTGGGCGCGCAGTACCACGCGGCGGCGGAGGGGCTCGCCGCCGCGGACGAGGTCTTCGCGGTGCTGGAGGGCGAGAGCGCCCCGGCCGGCACCCGCCCGGCCCCGGACGCCCGCGGGGCGGTGCTGACCGTGGACCGGCTCGTGGTGCGCCACCCGGGGCGGCGCGAACCCTCCCTGGCCGAGACGGCGTTCGAGGTGCGGCCGGGGGAGACGGTCGCGGTGACCGGCCCCAGCGGAATTGGCAAGTCGACCCTGCTGAGGGCCCTGCTGGGCCTCGAACGGCCCACCAGCGGGCGCGTCCTCGTGGGCGGTACGGACCTGTCATCGCTCTCCCCCGAAAGCTGGCGGAACCAGGTGGCCTGGGTTCCGCAACGACCCCACCTCTTCGCCGGGACGGTCGCCGAGAACGTACGGCTGGCCCGGCCCGAGGCCACGGACGCACAGGTGCGGGACGCACTGCGGGCGGCCGGGGCGCTCGAGTTCGTCTCCATGCTGCCGCAGGGCACTGACACTCACCTCGGCGAGGACGGCGCCGGCCTCTCGGCGGGGCAGCGGCAACGCCTCGCGCTGGCACGGGCGTTCCTCGCGGACCGGCCGGTGCTGCTGCTCGACGAGCCGACCGCCGCCCTCGACGGCGAGAGCGAGGCCGCCGTGGTGGCGGCCGTACGGCGGCTGGCCGTGGGCCGGACCGTGGTGCTGGTCGTGCACCGCCCGGCGCTGCTCGCCGTCGCCGACCGGACGGTACGGCTGGCCGGCGGGGCCCCGGGGCAGGGGGATGCGCTCCCCGGTCCCGCAGCCGCCCAGGCCGCCCTCCCCGCCGCACTCCCTTCCGCCGGCCCCGCGTCCGGCGCGCTGCCAGAGGCGGCCAAGGGCGCGAGCGCTCCCGTGCGGGGTGCCGGGGCCCTGGCCCGGGTGCGGGCCGCCGGGCGGCCGTGGACGGGGAGGTTCGTCCTGGCCCTGGTGCTGGGGGCGCTGGCACTCGGGAGCGCTGTGGGGCTGATGGGGGTCTCCGGGTGGCTGATCTCGCGCGCCTCCCAACAGCCGCCCGTGCTCTACCTGATGGTCGCCGTCACCGCCACCCGCGCCTTCGGCATCGGGCGCTCGGTCTTCCGGTACGCCGAACGCCTGGTCTCGCACGACGCCGTCCTGCGCGTCCTGGCGGAGCTGCGGGTCGCGGTCTACCGGCGCCTGGAGCGCCTCGCCCCCGCCGGACTGCGCGACACCCGGCGCGGCGACCTGCTGTCCCGCCTCGTCGCGGACGTGGACGCGCTGCAGGACTACTTCCTGCGCTGGCTGCTGCCGGTCGGCTCCGCCGTGGTCGTCGGTGCGGCCTCCGTAGGCTTCACCGCCTGGCTGCTGCCGGAGGCCGGCGCGGTGCTGGCCGCCGGACTGCTGGCCGCCGGACTCGCCGTGTCCGCGCTGTCGGGGGCGCTCGCCCGGCGCGCGGAGCGGCGATTGGCGCCCGTGCGCGGCGAGTTGTCCACCCGGGTGGTCGAGGTGCTGACCGGTACGGCCGAGCTGACGGTCGCGGGCGCGCTGCCCGGCCGGCTGGAGCGGCTGCGCCGCACCGACGCCGAGCTCACCCGGATCGCGCGCCGGACCGCCGCCGCCACCGCGTTGGGCTCCGGACTGTCGGCGCTGGCCTGCGGCCTGACCGTGGTCGGCACGGCCTGGGCCGGTGTGACGGCCGTGCACGAGGGACGGCTCGGCGGGGTGTGGCTGGCCGTGGTCGTGCTCATTCCGCTGGCCGCCTTCGAGGCGGTCGCCGGGCTGCCGCTCGCGGTGCAGTACCGCCAGCGCGTCCGGTGCTCCGCCGAGCGGGTGTACGAAGTGCTGGACGCGCCCGAGCCCGTACGGGACGGGTCCGGGCAGGCGCCCGATTCACCGTTCCCGTTGCGCGTGACGGGGCTGACGGCGCGCTACCCGGGGCAGGACGTGCCCGCGCTGGACGGGTTCGGCCTGGAGCTGACCGCGGGCCGCAGGGTCGCCGTGGTGGGGCGCTCGGGTGCGGGCAAGACCACGCTCGCGCAGGTGCTGCTGCGCTTCCTGGACGCGGAGGCGGGCTCGTACACCCTCGGTGGCCGGGACGCCGCCCTGATGGACGGGGACGGCGTGCGGCGACTGGTGGGGTTGTGCGCGCAGGACGCGCACCTGTTTGACAGTTCGCTGCGCGAAAACCTGCTGCTCGCCCGCAAGGACGCGAGCGACGGCGAGCTGCGCGAGGCGCTGCGCCGGGCGCGGCTGCTGGAGTGGGTCGACGGGCTGCCGCAGGGCCTGGACACGCCGGTCGGCGAGCACGGGGCGCGGATGTCGGGCGGTCAGCGGCAGCGGCTGGCGCTGGCCCGCGCGCTGCTCGCGGACTTCCCCGTCCTGGTGCTGGACGAGCCCGCCGAACACCTCGACCTGGCGACCGCCGACGCCCTGACGGCCGATCTGCTGACGGCCACGCAGGGCCGTACGACCGTACTGATCACGCACCGGCTGGCCGGGCTGGCGGCGGTGGACGAGGTGATCGTGCTGGAGGAGGGACGGGTGGTACAGCGGGGGTCGTACGGGGAGCTGGCGCAGGCGCCGGGGCCGTTCCGGCGGATGCTGGAGCGGGAGGCCCGCGAGGGCGGACTTCTTCGGGACGCCGCGGACACCAGGCGTAAGGCGCTTTCCCTGGCAAATGGTACTTATTAGGCTCGGTGCATGGCAGCGACCGTATCCTCCTCCGAGCCCCAGGGCGACACCCCGCGGGACGGCACGAGCGCGCCGGCCCCCACGGCCTCCCCCGACTCGGTGGACGTCGCCACGGAGGCCACCCGCAGCCTGCAGGGGCTGTCCGTCGAGCTGACCGGCCGCGTGCCGCAGCTGCTGGAGGCCATGCGCTCCGTCGGTACCGGGCTGGAGCTGCACACCACCCTCGACCGGATCGCCAGGACGGCCGCCGAACTCGCCGACGCGCGCTACGCCGCCATCGGCGTCATCGACCCCGGCGGCGAGGGCCTGTCCGACTTCGTCACCTACGGGGTCACCGAGGAGCAGTACGAGCACATCGCCGCCTTCCCCGACGGCCAGCACGCCCTCGGCGTGCCCATCCGCGTCGGGGGCGAGATCTTCGGCAACCTCTATCTGACCGAGAAGCGCGGCGGCGGCGAGTTCGGCATCGCGGACCTGCACATGGTGAAGATCCTCGCGACAGAGGCGGGCATCGCCATCGGCAACGCCCGCGTGTACGACGAGAGCCGTCAGCGCATGCGCTGGATCGACGGTTCGGTCGCCGTCACGACGGCGCTGCTGTCCGGCAGCGACGCCGAGGACGCCCTGTCCGTCGTCGCCGAACAGGCCCGCAGGCTCGCCGATTCGGACGCGGGCATCGTGCTGCTGCCGGACGGCGAGGGCGGCCTGGAGATGGTGGCCGTCTCCGCCGAGGACCCCACCGGGCTGCTGGGGACGGTGATACCGCCGCACAGCCCCGTCGTCTCCCGGCTGCTTGCCGGGGAGCCGGTGTTCATCGACGACTCGGCCACCGACCCGCGCATGATCACCGAGGTCGCGCCGCGCTTCGGGCCGAGCATGCTGCTGCCGCTCAAGAGCGGCGACCGCGTGCTCGGCACCCTCGCCACGCCCCGCAAGCGCGGCGCCCGCAAGTACACCGCCACCGAGCGCACCCTGGCCGCACAATTCGCCGCGCAGGCGGCGCTCGCGCTCGTCCTGGCCGAGGCACAGCGCGACCGGGAGCGGCTGGCCGTCTTCGAGGACCGCGACCGGATCGCCCGCGATCTGCACGACCTGGTCATCCAGCGGCTCTTCGCCACCGGCCTGCTGCTGGAGAGCGCCCAGCGCCTCGCCGTCGTGCCCGAGGTCCGCACGAAGGTCGGCCAGGCGGTCGACGAGCTCGACGTGACCATCCAGGAGATCCGCACCGCCATCTTCGCCCTCCAGCAGGAGCCCACGGAGGCGCCCGCGGGCCTGCGCACACGCGTCCTGCGAGAGCTGGGTACGGCGGCCGTGCCGCTGGGTTTCCAGCCCTCCGCCGGCTTCGTCGGCCCGGTCGACGCGAAGGTCGGCGAACTCACCGGCAAGAACCTCATCGCGGCCCTGCGCGAAGCGCTCTCCAACGCCTTCCGGCACGCCCGCGCCTCCCGCATCGAGGTCCTCGTCGACGCCACCGTCACCCTGCCCGACGGCCGCGAGGGCGTCCGTCTGACCGTCGCGGACGACGGCGTCGGCATCCCCGAGGGCGGCAGACGCAGCGGCCTGCGCAACCTCGCCAAGCGGGCGGAGTCCCTCGGCGGGTCCAGCTCGTACGGGCCGGGGATCGGTGAGGACGGGGGCGGCACGAAGGTGGTGTGGGAGGCGCCCCTGTAGGGCCCTATGGGCGTACCGCTAGCCCTATAGGTGCGCGCATTCCTCCGAACGCTCTCCTGTGGGCGCGCACGACCGGCCCCCAGGTCAAGATCGCGGGCATGCTGCATCCTTACCGTTCCGACCGCCCGGGCCGCTCCTTGCGCCGGGTCCTGCGGGCCCTGCGGACCCGCCCCGTGCACCGGCACGGCGGCGCCATGCTCTGCGCGCTGTGCGTGGCGGTGGCGCCCCTGCCCGCCTCGGACAGCTCCGTCGTCGTACGGGCGCCGGAGCGCCTCGCGCGGGTCAGCTCCGAGGTGCTCCGGCTGGCGCGGGAAGCGGGCTGGGTCCGCCAGCGGTACGAGCGCGGGCTGCGCGTGGCGAAGGACCGCAAGGCGCAGGCCGACCGGCTGGCCAAGCAGCTGCACGGGCAGCGGGTCTTCTCGGCCGTCCTGCGCGAGGACGCCGGCGCCGTCGCCCGTGCGCAGTACCGCACCGGCGGCTTCATCGCCCCGGGCAGCGCCGAGGCGGCCGCCGAGCCCCTGGACCTGCTGGAGCTGCAGGCGACCGACTCCGACCGGCGCGAGCGGCTGGCCCGCATGGTGATCGAGGCCGACCACAGGGGCCGCAGGCTCGCCGCGGACCAGATGTCGGCATCCGCCTCCTGGCAGGCCGTCGACGCGGACGTCACCCAGCTGCGCACGGAGCGGAAGGTCCTGGAGGAGCGGCTCGCACAGGCCCGCGACGACCTGAACCGTCTGGCCGACGCGGCCATCCGCAACCAGCGCTGCACACCGGTCGACCTCGACGGCCTCCAGGGCGAGGTCCAGGACGGCCGCAACGGCGCGGACGGCGCGGCCGCCATCTCCCCGAGCGGCTGGACGCGCCCCCTGTTGGCGTACGAGCTCACCGCCGGCTTCGGGGGCGTGGGCGCGCACTGGGCCAACGGGCACTCCGGGCAGGACTTCGCCGTCCCCACCGGTACGCCCGTGCGGTCGGTGGGCGCCGGGACGGTGACCTCGATCGGGTGCGGCGGGCCCTTCGGCATCAGCATGGTCGTCCGGCACGAGAGCGGCTGGTTCTCGCAGTACGCGCACCTGGCGGCGCCCCTGCTGGCGCCGGGACGGCAGGTACGCGCGGGCGAGTGGATCGGGCTGTCCGGCACCACCGGGAACTCCACGGGGCCGCATCTGCACTTCGAGATCCGCAGGTCGGCGGAGTTCGGGACCGCCGTCGACCCCGTGGAGTGGCTGCGCACGCGCGGAGTGCCGCTGTAGACGGCGCCCCGCCCCGCTCGCCCTCCGCCCTACGCCCTACGGCAGTCCGTGCAGGATCTGCTCGATGACCGCCGCGACGCCGTCCTCGGTGTTGGCGGCGGTGCGGTGCGTGGTGGCCGCCAGTACCTCGGGGTGAGCGTTGGCCATGGCGTACGAGGTGCCGGCCCAGCTGAGCATCTCCAGGTCGTTGGGCATGTCACCGAACGCCACGACGTGCTCCGGCCGGATGCCCCGCTGGGCGCAGTACCGGGCCAGGGTGCTGGCCTTGCTCACGCCGACGCCGCTGATCTCCAGCAGCGCGGTGGGGCTGGAACGGGTGAACGAGCCGTGCTCGCCGGCCGCCATGCGGGCCACGTCCAGGAACTCGTCCGGGGCCAGGTCCGGGTGGAAGGCGAGCAGCTTGATGACGGGGTTGCCCTGGCCTTCGCCGTCCTCCAGGAGCTCCTCGGCGGAGGCTATTCGCGCGCAGGGGTCCAGCTGGAAGGGCGGGTAGTGCGGCTCGTAGTGGATGCCCGAGGTCCGCTCGACGGCGAAGGAGGCGCCGGGCGCCGCGGCGCGCACCGCGTGGACGATGGCGAGGGCCGCGGCGGACTCCAGCGGGCGGACGTCGACGAACCGGCCCCCGTCGTGCAGATCGACCACCACGGCCCCGTTGGCGCAGATCGCGAGGCCGTGCCCGTGCACGTGGTCCCTGACGACGCCCATCCAGCGGACCGGGCGGCCGGTGACGAAGAAGACCTCGATGCCCGCCGCCTCCGCGGCGGCCAGCGCCGCGACGGTGCGGTCCGAGACCGTTTTGTCGTCGTGCAGCAGGGTGCCGTCGAGGTCGGTGGCGATCAGCCGGGGAGTGGCTGCTGTCCGGCCGGCTGCCGGGGTCTCGGGCTCGGTAGCTGAAGTCACGCTCTCATTCTCGTCGACGGCGGCGCCCCAGGCGTACAAACGTGCGGCCGGTATATGCGCTCCGGCCGGGTACGGGCCGCCCGGGGCGACCCGTACGCCGGTTGTCGGACCCAGCCCCTAGGCTCGGTCCCATGCGACTGAGCACCGTGATCCTTCCCGACCGCCGCTGGTCCGAGGGCGGCCGTGAGACCTGGCAGCGAGCCGAGGAACTGGGCTTCGACACCGCTTACACCTACGACCACCTGTCCTGGCGCAGCTTCCGGGACGGCCCCTGGTTCGGCGCGATACCGACCCTGACGGCGGCTGCGGGCGTGACCTCCCGCATGCGCCTGGGCACCCTGGTCACTTCCCCGAACTTCCGGCACCCGGTGACGCTCGCCAAGGAGCTCATCTCCCTGGACGACATCTCGGGCGGCCGCATCACACTCGGCATCGGTGCCGGGGGCTCCGGCTTCGACGCCACGGCGCTGCGCAAGGCCGGCGAGGAGCCGTGGACGCCGCGCGAGCGGGCGGACCGCTTCGGCGAGTTCGTACCGCTGCTGGACCGGCTGCTCACCGAGGACGTCGTCACGTACGAGGGCGAGCACTACTCCGCCCACGAGGTGCGCAACATCCCCGGCTGTGTGCAGCGGCCCCGCCTGCCCTTCGCGGTCGCCGCCACCGGCCCGCGCGGCATGCGGCTCGCCGCGCGGTACGGCCAGGCATGGGTGACCACCGGCGACCCGAAGCTGCACGAGACGGGCACCCCGGAGCAGTCCCTGGCGGCCGTCGCGGGGCAGATCGAGCGCCTCGGGGAGGTCTGCGCGAAGGCCGGCCGTGAGGTGTCGGAGCTGCGCAAGGTGCTGCTCACGGGCTTCGCCCCGGGCCGGCCGCTGGACTCCTTCGACGCCTTCGTCGACTTCGCGGGCGCGTACGCGGCGCTGGGCATCGACGAGATCGTCGTGCACTGGCCGATCGCCGGCTCCATGTTCGAGGCCGATCCCGGCGTCTTCGAGAAGATCGCGACGGAGGGGCCGCGGCAGCTGTCCTGACGGCCTTGCGCGGTGCCCCGGGGGCGGGGAACCGCGGCTTTCGCCCGCCCCCGGCGGGGGAGAGGGAGAATCGGGACAGAGGTACCCGCACAGGGCACGGTCCGCCGACCTTGGAGGTACGCCGTGCAAGGCACCCGATTCTCTCCCGACCGGGGGCTGACCACCCGCATGGTCACCACGATGTTCTTCATCGGGCTGCTCTACGTGATCTTCGTGGGTGTGCTGGTGGCGCTGCTGCGCGGCGCCTGGCCGATCGTGCTGGTCCTGGCGGGCGGCATGTTCATCGCCCAGTTCTGGTTCAGCGACCGCATCGCGGCGTTCGGCATGGGCGCCCGCGAGGTCACCCCGCAGCAGGCGCCCGAGCTGCACGGGGCCGTCGACCGGCTGTGCGCGCTGGCCGACATGCCCAAGCCCCGGGTGGCGATCGCCGACAGCGACGTCCCGAACGCCTTCGCCACCGGGCGCGGCCGGCGCAATTCCCTGGTGTGCGCGACGACGGGCCTGCTGCGCAGGCTGGAGCCCGAGGAGCTCGAGGGCGTGCTGGCGCACGAGCTCTCCCACGTCGCGCACCGCGATGTGGCGGTGATGACCATCGCGTCCTTCCTGGGCGTGCTGGCCGGTGTCATCACCCGCGTGGGGCTGTGGGGCGGCTTCCGCCGCGTCGGTGGCCGCGACAGCAACACGGCGGTGCTGATGGTGCTGATTCCCCTGGTCAGCGCGGTCGTCTACGCGATCAGCTTCCTGCTCACCCGGATGCTGTCCCGCTACCGCGAGCTGTCCGCCGACCGCGCCGCCGCGCTCCTGACCGGCCGGCCGTCCGCGCTGGCGTCCGCGCTGACCAAGGTCACCGGGCAGATGGCCCGGATTCCCACCCGCGACCTGCGCCAGGCGGAGCCGTTCAACGCGTTCTACTTCGCGCCCGCCCTCACCCGGGACAGCCTGAGCCACCTGCTGTCCTCCCACCCGACGCTGGAACAGCGCCTGGAGCAACTGGGCCGCATCTCGGCCGGCCTGGGCCGCGCCTGACGGCCCTCCCGCACCCTCCTGGAAGGAATCGCGCCCGTGGGTCTCCTGGACGTCATCCTCGGCCGCACCAAGCCGGTCCGGCCCGACCTGGACCAGCTCTTCGCCCTGCCGTCCGCGGCCGTCACGCTCCAGGCGGGCGCGGGCTTCCGCCCGACCGGGCTGGGCTCGGTGTGCTTCGCGAGCGTCGAGGGCGGCGCCTTCGACCGGCTGCGCGAGGACGTACGGTCCCTGCTTGACGCCGACACGGCACGGGGCGGGGTGCCCGTGGAGTTCAGCCGGGACCCCTACGGCTACACCTGGCTGCTCGCCCAACAGCCGGCGGACGACTCCGAGGGCACCGCCGCCCTCGTCAACGACCTGCACGCGGTGAACACCCTCCTCCAGGACGGCGGCTTCGGCCCACAGCTGCTCTGCTCCCTGATGGCCTTCCGGAACACCGAACAGCGCTCCCTCGCCCTCGTCTACCTCTACAAGCGCGGCACGTTCTACCCGTTCGCCCCCGTGCCGGGCGGCGGCGACAAGCGGGACAACGCACTGGAGTTGCAGGTGAGCGCCCTGCTGGAGAACGACCTGCGGATCGAGAAGGACCTGAGCCGCTGGTTCCCGGTCTGGGGCGCGCCGGGGCTGTGAGGCGGGTGGGCGGGTCGCCGTCGCGTGGCAGGCGGCCACGAACGTCAGGAGGGAATGCTTCCGTCCGGCATCTCCTGCTCGTCCCGCCCGTCCCGCCCCTCTCCCCCCTGGGAGGACACGAGCCCGTCCATGGTGCGGGACCGTACCTCCCGTTCGGCGGCCGCCGCGATGAACGCCGCCACGTTGCGTGGCCCCACCAGCGCCCGCACCGCCCGTACGGTCGCGGCTGGCAGGGCCACGTCCTCCTCGGGAGGGCTGCCGTCCTCCTCGGCCGGGAGGTCGCGTTGGAGGCAGCTGGTGGCCAGGGTGTGCATGGCGCGGGCCAGTTCGGCGTCGACGGTTTGCTGGGCGAGGGGGCGCAGTCGGCGGACGAGGGCGGCGGCTTCGGCGGCCTCCTCGTCGGAGGGGTGGTGGCCGAGGTAGGGGTGGAAGACGTGCTCGGCGGTGAAGTCGAGGAAGCGGGCGGCGATGTGCTCGACCTGGGTGCGCAGTTCGCGAAGGTGGCCGGAGATCGCGGACAGGGGGACCCCGGCGGCGTGGAGCTCGGCGGCGACGGCCAGTTCACGCGGGCTGGGGACGAGGAACTCGCCGGGGGAGGACGGCAGTCGCACCAGGACGCCGAGCCGCACCGCTTCCTCGACGGCCACCTCGTCCGGTTCGCCGCCGAAGCGTTCGTCCAGCTCCGCGCGGGTGATCCGGGCCGGTTCCTCGTCCGTCCACGGTCCGTCGAGCTCCGCGGCCAGCCCCAGCACCCCGCCGAGCCCGCGGCCCGCGTCCCAGGCCGCCAGCAGCTCCTTGATGCTGGCCAGGGTGTAGCCGCGGTCGAGGAGGGCGGAGATCTGGCGCAGCCGGGCGAGGTGGGCGTCCCCGTAGACGTTGGCCCGGCCGCGCCGCTCGGGCTTCGGCAGCAGCCCGCGGTCCTGGTAGGCGCGGATGGTGCGGACCGTGGCGCCGCTGCGGTGGGCCAGGTCCTCGATGCGGTACTCGGCCGCCGGGGGGCGCGGGGCGTCGGACAAGGGCGTCGCTCCTCAGGACAGGGCCGCGCGGCCTATCGCTCCCGCCGCGGCCCGTGCCGCCGGTGAGGTGGCCAGGTAGTCGACGGCCCTGCGCAACGACCCCTCCTGCGAGGGGTGGTACGAGCGCCGGAAGTAGCGGGGGACGGCCGAGCCCAGCTCCCGCCACGAGGGCAACAGGCCCTTGGCGACGGCACGGCTGTGCTCGCGCATCGAATACCGCATGCGGCCCGCCAGCAGGGGGTCGTGCCGGATCAGATAGGCCGCGCCCCACACCCACAGGTAGAGCAGCACGGGGGCCGTGACGGCCATGCCCAGCACCCGGCGGGCGTAGCGCGCGGGGTCGTCGCCGCCGCAGTGCTCGTACATGTCGAAGGCGACCGCCCTGTGCTCGACCTCCTCCGCGCCGTGCCAGCGCAGCAGGTCCAGCATCACCGGGTCCGGCTCGGCCCGGTCGAGGCCCCGCGCTCCCAGCACCCAGTCGCCCAGCACGGCCGTGAACTGCTCGACCGCGGCGATCACCGAGAGCCGGTAGCGCAGCCACTCCAGCTCGCCGACCGGCATCCCGAACGGGGGCTTCTCGCCGAGCAGCACGTCGAGGAGGAAGTCCACGTGGCGGGTGTACGCGCCGGTGTCCAGGCCCTGCCGGGCCAGGTGGTCCAGCACCAGGGAGTGCTGCACGCTGTGCGTGGCCTCCTGGCCCATGAAGCCCTTGACGTCCTTGAGCAGCGCCTCGTCCCGCACCAGCGGCAGCGCCTCCTTGAAGACCTTGACGAACCACCGCTCGCCCGCCGGGAGCAGCAGATGCAGGACGTTGATGACGTGCGTGGCGGTGGGCTCGTCCGGTATCCAGTGCAGCGGCGTCTCGTGCCAGTCGAAGGACACGCGCCGCGGTGCTATTCGGTGGCCGTGGCTGAGGACTCGGCTCCGGCTCTGGCTCATGCGGTGGCTCCTCGCTCTGTCGGTGACGGCCCGCGGCGGTCTACAGCTTGGGGTCGATACGGGCGACCGCGCGTCCCAGCCGCGGGGTGAAACGGGAGATGAGGCGCAGGCCGTACGCCTCGGGCGTCACCGGCACCACGGCCCGGTCGCGGACCACGGCGCGCAGGATCGCCTCGGCGACCTTCTCCGGCGGGTAGTTGCGCCGCCCGTACAGCCGGCTGTACGTGTCGCGGCGGCGCTGCTGCTCCTTCTCGGAGACGCCCGCGAAGATCGTGGTACCGGTGATCCCGGTGTTGATGATGCCCGGGCAGATCGCGCTGACCCCGATGCCCTTGCCCGCCAGCTCCGCGCGCAGGCACTCGCTCAGCATGAGCACCGCCGCCTTGGAAGTGCTGTACGCGGTGAGGGATTTGGACGGCTGGAAGGCCGCCGCGGAGGCGGTGTTGACGATGTGGCCGCCCTGGCCGCGCTCGGCCATCTGCCGGCCGAAGGCCCGGCAGCCGTGGACGACCCCGCCCAGATTGACGTCGAGGACCTTGCGCCATTCCTCGGCGGTGGTGTCCAGGAAGGCGCCGCTCAGCCCGATGCCGGCGTTGTTGATCAGCACGTCCACCACGCCGTACTCGGCGGCGACCTTGGCGGCCAGCTTGTCCATCGCCCCTTCGTCCGAGACGTCGCAGCACTCGGCCCAGGCGGCCTGCGCCCCGCACAGCCGCGCCAGCTCGGCCGTACGGGCCGCCCCCTCCGCGTCCCGGTCGACCGCGACGACCCGCGCACCGGCCTCGGCGAAGGCGAACGCGGTGGCCCGGCCGATACCGCTGGCCGCCCCCGTCACCAGCACCAGGCGCCCGCCGAAGCGCTCCGCGTACGGGCCCGTGCCCACGGCCATCCGGGCGGGCGTGCCCTCCTGCCGCGCGGCCTCCTGGGCCGTGACGAACTCGGTGATCCAGGACGCCAGCTGGTCGGGGCGCGTCCGCGGCACCCAGTGCTTGGCGGCCAGAGTGCGCCGCAGCAACTGCGGCACCCACCGCTCCAGGTCGTCGTAGAGCCGCTCGGACAGGAAGGCGTCACCGGCCGGGGTCACCAGCTGGACGGGCACGTGGGCGTAGGCGTCGGTGCGGGGCCGGCGCAGCCTGGCCCGGACGTTGTCGCGGTACAGCCAGGCGCCGTGCGCGGCGTCCCCGGCCAGCGAGGCGGTGGGGTAGCCGCCGGAGGGCGGCCGCTCGGCCCGCTCCAGCATCCTCGGCCACCGCTTGCCCAGCGGCCCGCGCCAGGCGGCCTCCGGGAGGGCGGGCACGTGCAGCGCGCCCACGTACCAGGATCTGGCCCCCTGCCCGAGGAGCTGGCCGATCCGGCGCGGGGTGGGCCGGGCCACCCGCTCCTTGATCCAGTGCCCGAAGTGGTCCAGGGACGGGCCCGAGACCGAGGTGAAGGACGCCACGCGGCCCTCGGTGCGGGCGACGGTGACGAACTCCCAGCCCTGCACCGACCCCCAGTCGTGCCCGACCAGGTGGACCGGGGCCGCGGGGCTCACCGCGTCGGCGACCGCCAGGAAGTCGTCCGTGAGCTTCTCCAGCGTGAACCCGCCGCGCAGGGGTCCGGGGGCGGTGGAGCGGCCGTGGCCGCGCACGTCGTAGAGCACGACGTGGAAGCGGTCCCGCAGGCGCAGCGCGACCTCGGACCAGACCTCCTTGCTGTCCGGATAGCCGTGCAGCAGCACGACCGTGGGGTGCGCGGCGTCGCCCAGCTCCGCGACGCACAGCTCGACCCCGCCGGTGCGCACCCGGCGCTCCCGCGCCCCTTCGATCCCCGCGCCGTCCCCGCTCATGCGGCCGCCCTCTCTTCCTGCCAGCGCCGCACGTGCGGCAGATCGTCGTCGAGCCAGAACGCGCTCTCCTGCGGGTCCCGGGAGTCGGTGACCACCAGGAGCTCCTCGAACTTCACGCCCACACCCCGGAAGCCGAGGTGCGGTTCGACCGCCCACAGCCCGGGCCGCGGCGGGTGGTCGGAGAAGCGGTACGGGCTCCACAGCGGCGACCACCCCTCGCGGTGGCCGTGCAGGGCGTCCGACGCCAGCCCCTTCAGGGACTGCGTACCGAACCCGAACAGATGGGGCGACCAGCGGCGCTCCCGTACCCGCTGGACCTTGTGCGCTATCACCCCGAAGGGATAGGCGCGGTGCCGGTTGGCGTAACCCTGGCGCGCCATGAGCCGGTCCACGCTCTCGTAGATCTCCCGCAGCGGCCGGCGCTCGCGCACCTCGCGCAGGATCAGCGCGCGGTGGGCCTCGAGGTCGGCCAGCAGCCGGTCGTGCAGCGGATCGGGGCCCAGGCAGCCCGCGTAGCCGACGTCCGCGCTGAAGCCGCCGTGGATGGGGGCCAGGTCGAGGATGAACGGCATGCCCACCTCCAGCGGCTTGTCGGTGGGGAAGAACTGCAGCGGCACCCGGAAGCCCGTGAAGGCCGTGCGGTCGCCGAACCACGCGAAGGGCAGATGGAACCAGTCCCGCACCCCCCGCTCGCGCAGCCACTCCCGCTGCATGCGCGCCGCCCCGCGCTCGGTCACCCCCGGCACGAGCTGCGCCGCGACCGCCTCCGCGCAGGCGTACGCGAGGCGCTGCACCGCCCGGAACCCCCGCAGATCCCCGTCCGACCGCCCTGCCATGCCGTCCTCCGACCAAGTCCGAAGCCGCGCGCGCAAGTTGACAGCAACGAATGTGACAATGTCCGGCGGCTGCGTCAAGGGCCCGGGCGCACCTGTGGATAACCCCCGCCCCCACCGGCCCACCGCCCCGGCCCCCACCTCCCGCCGGGGCCACCCTTACGGGGGCGTCAGACCCGAGGACTACGCACAACCAGCCATCTGGTCTGACGACTGCTGTGGCCCGCGCCACTACCGTCGAATGTGTGACTGTGATCGCTACCGAAAGCCTCAGCAAGCGGTTCCCCCGGGTGACCGCTCTCGACCGGCTCTCCGTCGACATCACGCCGGGAGTGACCGGTCTGGTGGGTGCGAACGGGGCCGGCAAGTCCACGCTGATCAAGATCCTGCTCGGGCTCTCCCCGGCCACCGAGGGCCGCGCCCAGGTGCTGGGCCTCGACGTCGCCACCCAGGGCGCCGAGATCCGGGAGCGGGTCGGCTATATGCCCGAGCACGACTGCCTGCCGCCGGACGTCTCCGCGACGGAGTTCGTCGTCCACATGGCGCGGATGTCCGGCCTGCCGCCCACGGCCGCCCGCGAGCGCACCGCCGACACGCTGCGGCACGTGGGGCTGCACGAGGAGCGGTACCGCCCGATGGGCGGCTACTCCACGGGCATGAAGCAGCGGGTCAAGCTCGCCCAGGCCCTCGTCCACGACCCCCGCCTTGTGCTCCTGGACGAGCCGACCAACGGCCTGGACCCGGTCGGCCGGGACGAGATGCTGGGCCTCATCCGGCGCGTCCACACCGACTTCGGCATCTCGGTCCTGGTCACTTCGCACCTGCTCGGCGAGCTGGAGCGCACGTGCGACCACGTCGTCGTCATCGACGGCGGCAAGCTGCTGCGGTCCTCCTCCACGGACGAGTTCACCCAGGCCACGGGCTCCCTCGCGGTGGAGGTCACCGACACCGACGCCCACCCCGACGGCACCGCGGCCCTCCTCGCGGCCCTGACCGGAGCGGGCCTGACGACCCGGCCCGCGGGCCTGGCCGCCGACGGCTCGCCCTCGTCCGGCCACGTCCTCCTGGTCGACGTCCTCGACGAGGAGACGTACGACATCGTCCGCGACGCCGTCGCCGGCCTCGGCCTCGGCCTGGTCCGCATGGAACAGCGCCGCCACCGCATCGCGGAGGTCTTCAAGGACGGGGACACAGACGGCGACGCGGGTGCGGGCGGCACCGGCCGGCCCGCCTGGGGCGCCGACTGGGACCGCAAGGCCGGGGACAAGCGCGAGAAGCAGAACGGAGGCGCCGCAGATGCCGCCTGAGACCCAAGCCGTGACGACCGGCCGGCGGCCCGCCGCCCAGGACGTCATCCACAACATCGGCTACCGCAACTACGACGGCCCCCGCCTCGGCCGCGGCTACGCCCGCCGCTCGCTCTTCTCCCAGAGCCTGCGCGGCGCCTACGGCCTGGGCCGCTCGGCGAAGTCCAAGGTGCTGCCGATGACGCTGTTCGCGGTGATGTGCCTGCCCGCGGCGATCGTCGTCGCGGTCGCCGTCACCACGAAGATGGACCGCCTGCCCATGGAGTACACGCGCTACGCGATCTACCTCCAGGCGGTCATCGGCCTCTACCTCGCCGCCCAGGCCCCGCAGTCGGTCTCCCGGGACCTGCGGTTCAAGACCGTTCCGCTGTACTTCTCCCGCCCGATCGAACGCGTCGACTATGTGGCGGCCAAGTTCGCCGCCATGGCCTCCGCCCTGTTCATCCTCACCGCCACGCCCCTCCTGATCCTTTACGCGGGCGCCCTGCTCGCCAAGCTGGACTTCGCCGATCAGACGAAGGGCTTCGCACAAGGTCTGGTCTCCGTGGCTCTGCTCTCGCTCCTCTTCGCCGGCATCGGCCTGGTGGTCGCCGCCCTCACCCCGCGCCGCGGCTTCGGCGTCGCCGCCGTCATCGCCGTGCTGACCATCTCCTACGGCGCGGTCAGCACCCTCCAGGGCATCTCGCTGGACAACGACAACACCGCGGCCATCGGGTGGCTGGGCCTGTTCTCCCCGATCACCCTGATCGACGGCGTACAGACGGCGTTCCTGTCCGCCGGCACCGCCTTCCCCGGCGGCCATGGCCCCGGCACCGGCGCGGGAGCGGTCTACCTCCTCGTCGTCCTCGCCCTGATCGCCGGCTCGTACGGGCTGCTGATGCGCCGCTACCGAAAGGCCGGGCTGTGACAACCATCCACATCGACAACGTCTCCCGCTGGTTCGGCAATGTGGTCGCCGTCAACGACGTCTCCATGACCGTGGGCCCCGGCGTCACCGGCCTCCTCGGCCCCAACGGCGCCGGCAAGTCCACCCTCATCAACATGATGGGCGGCTTCCTCGCCCCCTCCACCGGCGCGGTCACCCTCGACGGCGAGACGATCTGGCGCAACGAGCGCGTCTACCGCCACATCGGCATCGTCCCCGAGCGGGAGGCCATGTACGACTTCCTCACCGGCCAGGAGTTCGTACGGGCCAACGCCGAACTGCACGGCCTGGGCGACCGGGAGGCGCAACGGGCGCTCGCCACCGTCGAGATGGAGTACGCGCAGGACCGCAAGATCGCCACGTACAGCAAGGGCATGCGCCAGCGCGTGAAGATGGCCTCCGCCCTCGTCCACGAGCCGTCCGTGCTCCTGCTCGACGAGCCGTTCAACGGCATGGACCCGCGCCAGCGCATGCAGCTGATGGACCTGCTGCGGACCATGGGTGCCGAGGGCCGCACGGTGCTGTTCTCCTCCCACATCCTGGAGGAGGTCGAGCAACTGGCCGCCCACATCGAGGTCGTCGTCGCCGGCCGGCACGCGGCCTCCGGCGACTTCCGCAAGATCCGCCGGCTGATGACCGACCGGCCGCACCGCTACCTCGTACGCTCCAGCGACGACCGCGCCCTCGCGGCGGCGCTCATCGCCGACCCGTCGACGGCGGGCATCGAAGTGGACCTCGGCGAGCAGGCGTTGCGCATCCAGGCCGTCGACTTCGGCCGCTTCACCGAACTCCTGCCGCGCGTCGCCCGGGCGCACGGCATCCGGCTCCTGACGGTCTCGCCCTCCGACGAGTCCCTGGAATCGGTCTTCTCCTACCTCGTCGCAGCCTGAAAGGAGGCCACCCATGTCGCTCTATCACCCGACCGTCGCCCGGCTCACCTACCGGGGCCTCCTCGGCCGCCGCCGCGCCCTGATCCTCTTCGCGCTGCCGGCCCTGCTGCTCGTCATCTCGGCCGCCGTCCGCGTCCTGGTCGGCGCCGACGACCAGACGGCCACCAACGTCCTGGGGGGCTTCGCGCTCGCCACGATGGTGCCGCTGATCGGCGTCATCGCCGGTACGGGCGCGATCGGCCCGGAGATCGACGACGGCTCGGTCGTCTACCTTCTGGCCAAGCCCGTCAAGCGCTCCACCATCATCTTCACCAAGCTCGTCGTGGCGATCGGCGTCACCGTCGTCTTCTCGGCGGTGCCCACCCTCATCGCGGGCTTCGTGCTGAACGGCAACAGCCAGCAGATCGCCGTGGCCTACGCGCTCGCCGCGGCGGTCGCCTCCGTCGCCTACAGCGCGATCTTCCTCTTCCTGGGCACGGTCACCCGGCACGCGGTCGTCGCGGGCCTGGTCTACGCCCTCGTCTGGGAGGCGCTGTTCGGCAGCCTCATCCCCGGCGCCCGCACGCTCAGCGTCCGCCAGTGGGCGCTGGCCCTCGCCCAGAAGGTGGGCGGCGAGGGTGCCATCACGGCGGAGGTGAGCCTCCCGCTGGCGGTGACGCTGCTGGCCGGTTTCACGGTGGCCGCCACGTACTACGCGGGACGCAAGCTCCGGTCCCTGACGCTCGCCGGAGAGGAGTAGTCGAGACCCGGCGGGGGGCGGCTCAGCGCAACAGCACGCGCGCGATCGCGATGTGCTTGCGCTGCAGCGCGCTCTCCCCGTCCTCGATGTCCCACAGGGAGTCCTGCAGCACCCGGGCCAGCGTCCAGGCCGCCGCCCGCTGCCGGTCCAGGCCCAGGACGTCCGTCATCAGGTCGAACCGGCGGCGTACGGCCCGCTCCACGTCACCCGTGGCGACCACCTCGTCCCAGCGGTCGCCGATCGCGGGCATCAGGTCGAAGCCGGGGTCGCCGACCAGCGGCTTGGGGTCGATGGCGAGCCAGGGCTCGCGGCCCGAGCCCGGCAGCGGGGCCAGCACGTTCTCGTAGTGCAGGTCCCAGTGCAGCAGCTGGTCGCCGGCTTCGCCGACGACGTCGCCGACGGCCGCCGCGCACGAGGCCAGCAGCCGTCGCTCGGCGGCGTCGGTCAACGCCGGGAGCGCACCCGGCACGTCGTCGAGCATCTCGCCCGCCACGTCCTCCAGACGGCGCAGGCCGGCCGGCGCGGGCGTCTTCTGCAGGCGCCCCAGCAGCGCGGAGAGCGTCAGCAGCGCGGCCTCGGCGTCCGGTACGTCCATCAGCGAACGGCCGCCGTCCAGCCGTTCCAGCAGCAGCGTGCCGGACGCGTCGTCCCGGTCGAGGAGGCGGACCGCCCCGTCGCCTCCCCACGCGTGCAGCGCGTGCGGCTCGCCGACGCTCTCGTCGGTGACCGGCTGCAGCTTCAGCGCGGCCGGCGAGCCGTCCTCGCGCAGCACGGGCAGGACGAGCGCCACCGCGCCGTGCGCGCCCGGCCCGTCGGGGCGCAGGTTCCAGTGGTCCAGGAAGCGCTCCGCCAGGTCCGGCAGGGTGGCGATCCACTCGGGGCCGCCCTCGCCCTCCGGCATGTCGTCATGGTTCTCGACCAGGCCGGCCGGGATCGTGATCCGGGTGGGTGCGTGCATGGCGGCGGGCTCCTCCTGTGGCGCGGGTGACGTCCTCATGGAGCCCAACGCCTCAGATCTTCCGATCGCGCCCGGCGCCCAGCCCCAGGAAGAGCAGCGCCGCACAGGCGACGAGCAGCAGGGCGACGGGCAGCGTCCAGCCGTCCGTCGCCTGGTGCACGGCACCGATGGCGAACGGTCCGACGGAGGCGAGGAGATAGCCCCACGTCTGCGCCATGCCCGACAGCCGCGCCGCCGTGTGCGCGTCGCGCGTGCGCAGCACCATCAGCGTCAGTGCGAGGCCGAGCAGACCGCCCTGTGCCACGCCCATCAGCGTCGCCCAGACCCAGGCACCGGCCACGGGGGCGGTCAGCAGTCCGGTGACGCCCGCCGTCATGAGGGCGACGACGGCGACGGCCAGCACGCGCTGGTCGCGCATGCGTCCGGAGAGCATCGGGACGACGAACGAACCGGCCATCTGCACGAGCGTGTAGAAGGCGTAGATGATGCCGGCCTGGCTCTTGCTCATGCCGTGGTCGGTGAAGATCGTCGGCATCCAGGCGATGCACACGTAGGCGATCAGCGACTGGGTGCCCATCATCAGCGTGACCTGCCAGGCCAGCGGCGAACGCGTCAGGCTCGGTTCGTCCGCGGCGCTCTGCCGGGGCGCCGGGGCCGTTGCAGACATGGCAGACGTGGCGGCCGTGGCGGCGCTGCTGCGGGCGTCACGGCGGCCGAGTACGGCCTGCGGGAGCCAGACGAGTGCCGCGACGGCCGCGAGCAGCGCCCAGGAGGCGAGGGAGCCCTGCCAGCCGCCGAGGGCGGTCTCCAGCGGTACGGACGAGGCGGCCGCGCCGGTGGCGCCGAGGATCAGCGTGGTGGAGTAGAGCGCCGTCATGCTCGCGGCCCGGTCCGGGAAGTCCCGCTTGACCAGGCCGGGCATCAGCACGTTGAGCAGGGCTATCGCGGTGCCGACGAGCGCGCAGCCGACGAAGAGGGCCACGACCGGGGGCGCGACGCGCAGCAGGATGCCGGCGGCCAGCAGGACGAGCGCGCCGCACAGCACGGCCTCGGTGCCCCAGCGCCGGGCGAGGCGGGGCGCGACGATCGAGCCCAGTCCCATGAAGACCAGCGGAATCGTGGTCACCAGGCTGCTCGCCGCCGCCGCGAGGTGGAAGTGGTCGCCGATCTCGCCCATCAGGGGCGAGACCCCGGCGAGCGCGGCCCGCATGTTGAGCGAGGCGAGGACGATGCCGAGCATCACGAGGGCGGGGTGGGCGCGGGCGACGCGCGGTCCGGCCGAGCGCGCCGGCGCGGCCGTGGGCGGCAGGGCCTCTTCCGCGTCGATCAGTGGTGTCTGCGGCCTCGATTCCGACATGGGGGTGCCTCTCCAGGGGTGGTGCGGGTGGTGCGGGGGTGAATGCGCGCCGACTGGTGCCGACGGGCGCCGTGGGGCGCCCGCCGGGCCGTGCGCGGCGCGGGGCGCGTCAGCGCTCGGTGAGCAGCGACTCGACCGCCTGCTTGGGCCGCTCCAGCAGCGCCCGCGCCGCGCGCCCGGCGGCCTCCGGGTCGCCGGAGGCGATGGCCTCCATGAGGGCATGGTGGTCGCCGTGGATGATGCGCGGCATGTCGTGGTCGCCCAGCGCGGTGACCAGCGCCTCGCGGACCGAGCTGCTGAACCAGGCGTAGGTCGCGGTCAGCGCGGTGTTGTGCGCGGCCTCCACGACGGCCCGGTGGAACTCGACGTCGTGGTCGGCGTACAGCTCGAGGTTCCCGGAGTCGGGCTGGCCCTCGGCGTCCTCGAACGCCGTCTGGGCGTCCAGCGCGGCGCGCATCCGCTCCAGGTCGGCGGGCTCGTGCCGCAGCGCCGCCAGCCGGGCGGCCTCCGCCTCCAGCGCGATGCGCAGCTCCAGGACGTCGCGCACTCCGGCGCGCCGCAGACCGCGCATGATCTCGCCGGGGTCGGCCGTGGAGACCACGAAGGTGCCCTCGCCCTGCCGCGAGCGCAGCATGCCGGCGTGGACGAGGACGCGTACGGCCTCGCGGACGGTGTTGCGGCCCACCTGAAGCTGTTCGGCGAGGGCGTGCTCGGTCGGGATGCGCTCGCCGACCCCCCACTCGCCGGCGGTGACCTGGGCGCGCAGCTGTTCCACGACGGTGTCCACGAGGGACTGGCGTCCCGCCGCTCGCAGTGCCATTTCTCCTCCGGACGGTGAGCCGATTCAACCGGTTGCCCAGTCATCCTACAACTCCACCACTGCGGGGCCCCGTCCTCCGGGCTACCGTCGAAAGGTGGCAGTCGACCGAAAGGTGACAGTCGACGGGATCCGTTCCTGGGTCCGATCCTCGCCCGGCACCCACATCTGGCTGTTGATCATCGGGATCACCAGCCTCGTCATCGCCTCGGCGAGCGAGGGACTGGAGAGCTTCCTCCTCCACCGCACCGGCAGCAACATCCACGAGCTCACCAAGCACCCGTTGCAGTCACTGCTCATCAGCGGCTTCTGGATCGCGGACCCGTCCTCGTTCCTGCTCTACGCCGCCCTCTTCGAGCTCGTCCACGCCAACGTCGAGCGCTGGCTGGGCACCGCGCGCTGGCTGGTCACGGTCGCCGTCGCGCACATCGCGGCGACGCTGATCAGCCAGGAGGTCCTGCTGATGGCGATCGAGAGCCACTCGGCGCCACGCTCGATGAAGCACGTTGTCGACATAGGCGTCTCGTACGGGCTCGCCGGGGCCTTGGGCGTCCTGGTCTACCGCGTGCCCCGGCCCTGGCGCTGGCTCTGTCTGGCGGGGGTGGTGCTCTTCTTCGCCGTGCCGCTGACGACGGGCGGCACGTTCACCGACGTCGGGCACGCGATCGCCCTGGGACTGGGGCTGGCGTGCCGGCCACTGACGCGCGGGCGGCCCACGTGGGCGGCGCCCGGGACGGCCCGGACGCTGGTGCCGGCGGCCGTCCCCGAGGCCGTCAGGCAGCGCCTCAGCGGTAGAGCCGCTCCAGGACGAGGGCGATGCCGTCCTCGTCGTGAGAGGCCGTCATCTCGTCCGCCACGGCCTTGAGCTCGTCGTGCGCGTTGGCCATCGCGACGCCGTGCGCCGCCCAGCCGAACATCGGCACGTCGTTGGGCATGTCGCCGAAGGCGATCGTCTCGGCCGCCTTGACGCCCAGCCGGCGCGCCGCCAGCGACAGGCCCGTGGCCTTGCTCAGGCCCAGCGGCAGCAGCTCGACTATGCCGGAACCCGCCATGGTCACGCCCACCAGACCGCCGGCGACCGTGCGCGCGACCTCCGCCAGGGCGTCGTCGTCGAGCTCGGGGTGCTGGAGGTAGAGCTTGTTCAGGGGCGCCGACCAGATCTCACCGGGGTCCGTGATCGGGACCGCCGGCAGCGGCCCCTCCTGGACCCGGTAGCCGGGACCGACCAGGACGTCGCCGTCCATGCCGTCACGGCTGGCGGCGAGGAACAGCGGTCCGACCTCGGCCTCGATCTTGGCGAGGGCGAGCCCGGCGAGCTGCCGGTCGAGCGTCACGGACGTCAGCAGTCTGTGCTCGCCCGCGTGGTAAACCTGCGCGCCCTGTCCGCAGACCGCCAGCCCCCGGTAGTCCAGCGAGTCCAGGATGTGCTTCGTCCAGGCGACGGTCCGCCCGGTGACGACGATGTGCGCGGCACCCGCCGCCGTGGCCAGCTTCAGGGCGGCGCGGGTGCGCTCCGAGACGGTGTCGTCGGAGCGCAGCAGCGTGCCGTCGAGATCGGTGGCGACGAGCCGGTAGGGCAGGGGGGAGCTGGGGCCGTCACTCACTTGGCGAGGGGCTCCAGGAGCTCACGGCCGCCCAGGTACGGGCGGAGCGCCTCGGGCACCCGCACCGAGCCGTCGGCCTGCTGGTGGTTCTCCAGCAGCGCCACGATGGTGCGCGGCACCGCGCACAGCGTGCCGTTGAGCGTCGCCAGCGGCTTGACGTTCTTGCCGTCGCGCATCCGCACGGACAGGCGGCGGGCCTGGAACTCGTTGCAGTTGGACGTCGAGGTCAGCTCGCGGTACTTGCCCTGGGTGGGGATCCACGCCTCGCAGTCGAACTTGCGCGAGGCGGAGGAGCCCAGGTCGCCCGTGGCGGTGTCGATGACCTGGAAGGGCAGCTCGAGGCTGGTCAGCCACTGCTTCTCCCACTCCAGCAGGCGCGCGTGCTCCGCCTCGGCGTCCTCCGGCGCGACGTAGGAGAACATCTCCACCTTGTCGAACTGGTGGACGCGGAAGATGCCGCGGGTGTCCTTGCCGTACGTACCGGCCTCGCGGCGGAAGCACGGGGAGAAGCCGGCGTAGCGCAGCGGCAGCTGGTCCGCCTCGATGATCTCGTCCATGTGGTACGCGGCGAGCGGCACCTCGGACGTGCCGACCAGGTAGAAGTCGTCCTTCTCCAGGTGGTAGACGTCCTGCGCGGCCTGGCCGAGGAAGCCGGTGCCCTCCATGGCGCGCGGCTTGACCAGCGCGGGGGTGAGCATCGGGGTGAAGCCGGCGGCGGTGGCCTGGGCGATGGCGGCGTTGACGAGGGCGAGCTCCAGCAGCGCGCCGACACCCGTCAGGTAGTAGAAGCGGGAGCCGGAGACCTTGGCGCCGCGCTCGACGTCGATCGCGCCGAGGGTCTGGCCGAGCTCGAGGTGGTCCTTCGGCTCGAAGCCCTCCGCCGCGAAGTCGCGCGGGGTGCCGACGGTCTCCAGGACGACGAAGTCGTCCTCGCCGCCGCGCGGCACGTCCGGGTGGACCAGGTTGCCGATCTGCAGCAGCAGGCGCTGGGCCTCGGCCGCGGCCTCGTCCTGCTCGGCGTCGGCGGCCTTGACCGCGGCGGACAGCTCGCCCGCCTTCTTCAGCAGGGCGGCCTTCTCGTCGCCGGTGGCCTTGGGAATGAGCTTGCCGAGCGCTTTCTGCTCGGAGCGGAGCTCGTCGAAGCGGACGCTGGACGACCTGCGCCGCTCGTCGGCGGAGAGCAGCGCGTCGACGACGTCGACGTCCTCTCCACGGGCGCGCTGGGACGCGCGCACACGGTCGGGGTCCTCACGGAGCAGGCGAAGGTCAATCACCCCTCCAGGCTACCGTTGCGCACTGCGGTTGCTCGACGCGATATTCCTTTTCGTGGTGATTTGCCCCCCTCTGGGGCAGCGGAAAAGGCGGTGCGACGTCAGGGCCGACCCGTGCGGGAATTTCCGGAAAACCGGAACAAGGCCGGAACAAGGGGGGCGTGGCAGGGGGAAAGGGCCCGCGTCCACGGGTGATCATCCTTGTGGAGGGCGGCAGTTGAAGGCGCCCGTTGTCCACAGGAATCAATCGTTCCGGTTCTTTGTCCACAGGGTGTGCGCGAAATCTGTGGATGCCGGAATCCCAGCTTCCGCCTCTTCTGTCATTCGTCAGAGTTTCTCCCGGCAAACATCACCCGGACACTCTTTGGGGTGGGATTCGCTCGCCCTAATGGGTTGTTCGAGGCTTTTCGGTAGACGGGGCGGGCAGGGGACCGCAGGCGCGGGCCTGTGGACGGTCCGGAGGGTGAGCGGGAGCGATTTGTCGACCTTGACCGTTTCGCCACACTTCTCGACAGCTCAATGTGTCGACTTATCCCCAGGTCGAGAGCTGCCTGTGGATAACTCTGTGGGTAAGGGGCGTTTCTCAGGCCCGGCCGTCCTGGCAGCGCGCCAGCCAGTCCGCCGCCGCCACGAAATCATGGTCCGACGTTCCCGGCCGCGGGGCCGCCGAGGCATGCGACCGGGCATCCGGGTCAACACCCGCACGCGGATACGAGCCCAGGAACCGCACCTTCGCGCACGTCCGCTTGAGCCCCATCAGCGCCTCGCCCACCCGGCGGTCGCTGATGTGCCCCTCGCAGTCGACGGAGAAGCAGTAGCGCCCCATGCCCTCGCCCGTCGGCCGTGACTCGATCCGCATGAGGTTGACGCCCCGCACCGCGAATTCCTGCAGATACTCCAGCAGCGCGCCCGGGTGGTCGTCGCGCTGCCACATCACCAGGGACGTCCGGTCCGCGCCCGTGCGGGCCGCCGGCCGCGCCGGACGGCCGGCCAGGACGAAGCGGGTCTGCGCGTTCTGCGCGTCGTGGATGTCGGTGACCAGCGGTTCCAGCCCGTACGTCGCCGCCGCGAACTCCCCCGCGAACGCGGCGTCGTAGCGTCCCTCGCGCACCAGGCGCGCACCGTCGGCGTTCGACGCCGACGACTCCCACAGGGCGTCCGGCAGGTTCGCCGCGAGCCAGTTGCGCACCTGCGGCTGCGCGACCGGGTGCCCGGTCACCGTCTTGATGTCCTCCAGCCGCGTGCCGGGCCGCACGAGCAGCGCGAAGGCGATCGGCAGCAGCACCTCGCGGTAGATCATCAACGGCTCGCCGGTGGCCAGTTCGTCGAGCGTCGCGGTGACGCCGCCCTCCACGGAGTTCTCGATCGGCACGAGCGCCGCGGCGGCCTCGCCGCCCCGCACGGCGTCGAGGGCGGCGGGCACGGAGACCATGGGGACCAGCTCGCGCGTGGCCGCCTCCGGAAGCGTGCGCAGGGCGGCCTCGGTGAACGTGCCCTCGGGGCCGAGGTAGGTGTAGCGGCTGGCCGACGACATCACGCGCGTTCCTCCGGATCGATCACCATGGGCTTCGCCACCCTACCCATGGTTCGCGGAGGCGTTCGGGAAAGCGTCCCCCCCGGTCCCGGCGGGGGCCTCACCCCTCCAGCAACTTCTGCCCCACGTACTCGCCTTCCGCGCAGCCGCCCGGCACCGCGAACAGGCCGCTGGCCTCGTGGCGCAGGAAACGGGAGAGGCCGTCGCCGCGGTCGAGCTTGCGCTGGACCGGGACGAAGCCCTTCATCGGATCCGCCTGCCAGGCGATGAACAGCAGGCCCGCGTCCGGGGCGCCGTCGTCGCGGAAGCCGTCGTGGTAGGAGAAGGCGCGCCGCAGCATCGCCGCCCCGCGGTTGGAGGCGGGCGACGCCACGCGCACGTGCGCGTCGCCCGCGATCGCCAGGACACCGTCGGGGCCGACCTTCTCAAGATCCGCCCGGGTCTTCTCCGTACCGCCCGACAGCGGTGCGCCGTCCGACTTCCGGCGGCCGATGACCTTCTCCTGTTGCGCCACCGTCAGGTTGTCCCAGCTGTCGAGCAGCATCCGGATGCGCCGGAAGACGACGTACGAGCCGCCCGCCATCCACGCGTCGGCGCCGGTGCGGTCGTCGGGGACGAACACGCGCTGGTTGAAGTTGGCGTCGGACGGCTTGGGGTTGTTGGTGCCGTCGATCTGGCCCATCAGATTGCGGCCGGTCATCGGCTGGTCGGTGGCGCCCGGCGTGCGGTTGAAGCCGTTCATCTGCCAGCGCAGCCGGGCCGTGCCCGCCGCCTGCTTCTGGATCGTCCGCAGCGCGTTGAACGCGACGAGCGCGTCGTCGGCGCCGATCTGCACCCACAGGTCCCCTTCGCTGCGCTTGGGGTCGAGCGCGTCGGCGGTGAACGCGGGCAGCGGCTCGAGCGCGGCGGGCCGCTTGTCCACCAGCCCGGTGCGGTCGAAGAAGGTGCGGCCGAAGCCGAAGGTGACCGTCAGGGACGACGGCCCCGCGTCCAGGGCGATGCCCAGGTCGCCGCCCTGGGGCGTGTTGCCCGCCGCCATCGCCGCCGCCGTGTCCGACCAGCGGCGCAGCAGGGCCGCCGCCGCCTTGCGGTCGGCGCCGGGCACCAGGTCGAAGGCGACCAGATGGCCGTGCGCCTGCGAGGGCTCGACGATGCCCGCCTGGTGGGGGCCGTGGAACGGCACGACGGCCGCCCCGACGGAGGACAGCGGCTCGGGTTTGCCGCCCACGGCCGAGGCGCCGGCCGCGCCGGCGACGCCGCCCACGACGAGCGCGGCCGCTCCGGCGGCTCCGGCGGTGCCCAGCAGCCGCCGTCTGGAGACCGCGGAGATGCCGGTGGTGGCGGATGTGGTGCCGGCCTTCTCGGCGGGCGCGGTGTCAGTCTTGTCAGCCATCAATTGATCTTCACGTTTTCGATCTCGGTGACCTGGTCGATGTCCGAGGTCCGTACGGTCAGGGACAGCTGCCAGTCGCCGGCCATGGGGAGTTGGAAACCGGTTGCCTGCCAGTGGCCGGCGGACTGACGCTCCAGCGCGGCCCGCAGGGGACCGATCTGTTTTTCTCTCTCCGTCAAGGACAGTGTCAGCTCAGGTACGTCCACAGGGCGGCCGGAGGGGTCCGAGAGAGTGACGGAGACGGTGTTGGCGCCCGTACGCGCGGGATCGATGCTGACGCGGGCCGTGCCGCGGCCGTTCCGGCCGCCCGTGTCGTAGGCGATCCGTACCTCGGCCGGCCCGGTGGCCGGCGCGGCCGGGGCCCCGGCGCGCTGTTGTCCGGCCTCCGCGCGGCCGGGCTGGGTGCCGGTGAGCAGCGTGGTGACGGCCAGCAGGACGACGGCGATCGCCGCCTCGGCGAGGACCGAGCGGCGCAGTCCGCCGCGGTTCTCGTCCGCGTCGCGCTCGCGCCTGCCGGCGGCCTTGTCGAGCGCGGCCTGCTGCCGCGCGAGCTGGGCGGCCCGCACGGGGTCCCCCGCGGCGGGCCTGCCGACGGGACCCTGGGTCTTCTTCACGGCCGGCGCCCTGGGTACGGCCGCGCCCGCCGGACGTCCGGCGGTGGCGGAGTCGGCGAGCCGGCCCGTCCACCGGCGCGAGAAGAAGGCGGCGCCCAGCATGGCGGCCACCAGGGCCACCTTGAGCAGCAGCCAGCGCCCGTACTCCGTGCCCGTGAGCGTGCTCCACGAGAAGCCGACCTGCCGCCAGGACTGGTAGAGGCCGGTGACCACCAGCACGCACACCGACGCGAACGCCATGCGCGAGAAGCGCTCGACCGCCGTCTGCGGCACGGTCCCGCCCGAGAACAGCGCGGCCAGCAGCGCCGCCAGGCCGCCCAGCCAGAGCGCCGCGGCCAGCAGGTGGGCCACGTCGACCGGCATGGCGAGCCAGGGCTGGATCCCGGCCGACGCGTGCTCGGCCATCGCCCACGTCGCCGCCAGCCCGCCCGCGACGACGAAGCCGCCGATCCCGAGCCCGTACGCGAGGTTCCGGCGCCCGCCGGAGGACACGCGCGCGTTCTCCTCCTTTTCCTCCCCGGCGTACGAACCGAACAGCACCGCCAGGAAGACGGCCGCCGCGCTCAGCAGGAGCAGCCGGGACAGCAGCGCCGCGCCCGGCTTGGTGGCCAGCGCGTCGCCGAGCAGCGTCAGGTCGGCGACGGAGCCCAGCCCCTTGCCGCTCGTATAGGCGCCCCGCAGCAGCAACAGCGCCACCGTCGAGACGAACAGCGCGACCCAGCCTGCCACCGCGACCCGCTGCACGGGCCGCGTCGAGCGGCACACGCCGGCGAAGGCACAGCCGCCGACGAGCAGGACGAAGCCCCCGTACGCCGCATAGCGGCCGATCCCGTAGAACGCGCCGACGGTCGGGTCGATGGCGGTGGCCGCCGTCCGTACCGTCACCGACGTCTTCGAGGGCGCGCCGATGGAGAAGGTGAAGGCCCCGGCCACCGGGTGGCTGTCCGCCGAGACCGCCTGCCAGGCCACCGTGTAGGTGCCGTCGGCGATCCCGCCGCGCAGCGCGACGGCCGCCGTCTCGGACTTGCCGTCGACGTGCGCCGGCCGGCCCTCGTCGACGCGCTCGCCGCGCGGGTCCAGGACCCGCACCGAGTCGGCGCTCAGCAGCACCCCCTCGGAGAAGGCGAGGCTGACCTGCCGGGGCGCGGCAGCCACCACCGACCCGTCGGCGGGGTCGGTGGAGGTGAGCGCCGCGTGGGCCGACGCGGTGCCCGCGCCGAGGGTCAGCGAGCACAGCAGTGCGGCGAGCAGCGTGCCGAGCAGTGCCGCCAGTCGTGCGGCGGCCCGGGGCGGCCCGGTGAACGGGGTCTTCATCGCACGTCAGTCCTTGGGACGGTAGGTCGCGCTCTCGACGGGCACCTTGATCTTGATGGGTGCCGAGGTGGCGAAGTGCAGCGTGAACTCGACCTTCTCGCCCTTCTTCGGCTTGTGGCCGAGCTTGCCGAGCATCAGGTGCGTGCCGCCGCGCGTGAGCGTCAGCCTGCCCTTCGCGGGCACCTCCAGCTGCCGCGCGTGCTTCATCTGCGAGCCCTCGGTGGTGTGCAGCGTGACCTCCGGCGAGAGCGGGCTGGTGACCTTGGTGAGCTGGTCGGCCTTGCCACCGTCGTTGGTGACGGTGAAGTAGGCGGCGGCCATGTCGGTCATCGCCGGCTGCGGCAGGTAGGCGCCGCTGACGGACAGCGCGGGCTTGCCGGGGGAGAGGGCGTTCTTCTCCGACTGGCAGCCGGTGGTCAGCAGCAGGCCCGCGGCGACGGCGAGCGGCAGGACGGCGGCGGTGGCGGCGGTGGCGGTGCTGGACTTGCGCATCACGGGTTCTCCCCCTTGACGATCTGCGGGAGATCCTTGGCGTACTGCTCGGACGTGGTGGAAGCGGTGTAGAGCCAGTGGCCGGAGTCGTCCTTCGGCGAGAAGCCGACGACCTCGGCGCCGTGGCTGACGGTCACGGAGCCGTCCTTCTCCTTCTTGGGCGGCTCGACGAGGATGCCGAGCGGCTTGGCGGCCGCCTGGATCGTGGCGAAGTCGCCGGTCAGACCGACTATGTCCTGGCCGCCCTGGGCGTCCAGCCACTCGCGCATCCTCTTGGGGGTGTCGCGCTCGGGGTCGGTCGTCACGAAGACGATCTGGAGCTTTTCCTGGTCCGCCTTCGGCAGCTTCTTCTCGGCGGCCGCGATGTCGGAGACGACCGTCGAGCAGACGTCGGGGCAGTAGGTGTAGCCGAAGTAGAGCAGGACCGGCCGGCCCTTGGTCTCCTTGACCAGCTCGTAGGTCTTCTCCGACGTGTCCTTCAGGACCAGGTCGGGCTTGGCCTTGGGCGAGTCCAGGACGATCGCCCCGGCCTTCGTGGGCTCGGCCGAGACGTCGGCGGCGGGCTTGTCGCCCCCGCCGCCCGAGCCGTCGCAGGCGGTCAGGGCGAGCGCGGCGGCCGTGGCCAGGGCCGCGCCCAGGATCTTGGTGCGCATGGAGTGCTTCTTCTCCAGGGAGTGGGTCGGTGCCGTCCCGTCGGGCGGTGCGAGCGCCCGCCCGACGGGACCTTCCGTGCTGTGGTGCCGTACGGGGTGCGTCAGGCGGCGGACCGGCGGCGGCCGGCGAGCACGCCGAACGCGGCGCCGGCCACGCCGACGACGATGCCGGCGACGGCGAGGACCCGGGCGGTGGTGTCCGAACCGCCGTCGGAGCCGGCGGCCTTCTCGTCCTTGGCGGCGGCCGCGGCGGCCGTGCCGTCCTTCGCCTCCTTGCCGTCCGTCTTGCCGGCCGGACCGGTGGAGCCCTTGGCGACGAGCTTGAGGACCGGGGCCGGGTGATCGGCCTCGTGACCGCCCGGCGTGGACGCGTCGATCCAGCGGACGACCTCGTCGTCGGAGTAGGTCTGCAGCGCCTTGAAGACCAGCTCGTCGGCGTCGGTGGGCAGCTTGCCGACCGACAGCGGGAACTGCTGGAACTGCCCCGGCTCGATCTTGCCGCCGCTCCAGGTCACCTTGCTGACGGCCTCGTTGATCTCCTTGCCGTGCATCTGCACCGGCTTGTCGAGCTTGGTCTTCTCGACCTTGACCTCCCAGCCCGGCACCGCCTGCGGCATCACCGAGACCAGCGGGTGCTTGGGGTCGAGGCTGAGCTCGAGCTTCACGGTCGAGGCGTTGTCCTTCTCGTTCGGCACCTTGATGTTGATGGTGCTGTAGCCGCCCTTCTCGGCGGTGCCCGGCTGCACGCTCACGTGCGCGAAGGCGGGGCCGGCGAGCAGCAGCAGGCTGCCGGCGGCGATGCCGCCGACAAGAGAGGTACGAACGGCGCGAAGGCGCGATGCGGTCATGGGAAAACACTCCACAGGCAGGAGGGAAGGAAAGGGATGGCGCGCGTGCGGCGGCAGCGCGACCGTCCTCCCGCCGTAAGCCATGAGCCATGAGCCATGAGCCGTGAACCGCAGGCCGTCGGGGCGTCATGCGGTGGGTGTGGGGAGTACGTCGCGTCGTCAGGCCGCGAGGGCGAGGCGCGGCGGGCCCCGCCTGATCACCAGATGCCGTAGCTCCGGCTCCCGCGCCGGGCGCTCGTCCTGCGCGCGCCCCGGGCGCGCGGCCGCGACGGGCGGCTCCACGGCCGGTACGCGGACGAGCACCAGCGCGGCCCGCAGCGCACGCACGAGCGCGGCCTCCGCGACACCGCGGGCCGACCGCGCCGACAGCCGCACCGCACGCCACAGCGCGGCCTCGCCACGCCGCAGCAGCCAGCCCACGGCCAGCGCGGCCAGGACGTGGCCGAGCACCATGGGCAGCGACGGCAGCAACGTGTGCGCGAGGGACGCCCGGACGGGCGCCACGCCACCGGCGGGCATGCCCACGGCCGCGGGGTGGACGGCCGGGTCGAGGCCCGCGTCGATGACGACCTGGCGCGCCCGGCCGGCGGACATCGGGCCCTGGTCACAGGTGAGCTGCGCGGCGAAGCGGATCAGTCCGCCCTCGGCGGCGGCCTGCCGGCCGGCCGTCCCGCCGCCCGTGACGTGCTGTCCCAGGCCGAAGAGCGTGTGCAGCGCGAGCTGTCCGACGGCCAGGCAGAGGCCGATCCCCGGCAGCGAGCGCTCCCGCCCGGCCAGCGGCACGGCCACCGCGAAGACGACCGCGAACCCCGCGGCCAGCGTCCACAACGGAACGCTCGCGCACGACGCCAGCACGTGCCCGCCCGCGGACAGCAGAACACAGACCGCGGTGAACACCGCGGCCCGGATCAGTCGCAGATCGGCGCCGGCGCGCGCGACGGGGTGAGGCATGGCTGCGCCATCATCCCACCGCGCTTACCGATTCCCTACGGCAGGGTGCGGGCCGCCGCGAATCGGTAAGCCCGACTTGTCACCTTGTCCCATACACGCCCTCACCCACATGGCGCGTCGGCCGAATGAGCGGACTCACACGGCCCGCAGGCTTACGCGGCGCCCACCGTGGCTATACGTATCGGTATGTCGAGCCGCAGCCAGGAGGCTGAGCATGAGCATTTGGTGGTCACTCCACTTGCGGCGCGAGGCCGCGAGCGTTCCGCTCGCCCGGCGGCTTCTGATCGGTGCCATGGAGACGGCCGGCGTCGACCCCGAGACCTCCTACGACCTGGCGGTCGCCCTCAGCGAGGCGTGCGCCAACGCGGTCGAGCACGGCGGTGACGCCTCCACCGGCTACCGCGTCACCGCGCTCATCGACGGGGACACCTGTCGCATCGAGGTCACCGATTCCGGACCCGGATTCGCCGAACGGCCCCGGCGGGCCCGCCGCTACCCGGCCCGCACGCTGCACACCAGGACCCCGGCCCCCGTCCACGACGAACACGGCCGGGGTCTCTTCTTGATCGAGTCCCTCACCGACCACGTCCGCGTCCGCAACCGCCCGGGCCGCCAGGGCGCCGTGGTCAGCTTCGACAAGATCCTCAAGTGGAGAGACGGCGGCCCGCCCGCGGCGGCGCTGCTGCGCGCGTCGTGATGCCGCGCGTCGTGATGCCGCGCGTCGTGACGCCCGGCGCCGGCGTGCGCGCTCCGTTCAGGAGATCTCCAGAGGTACGGTTCAGGAGATCTCCAGAGGTACCTGGTGCACCTCGTCGACCGGGTGGCCGGCCCGCTCGTGGATGCGCTTGACCGCGTCCGCCGAGGGCGCCTCGGAGAGGCAGTAGACGGTTCCCGACTTCGGGTCCGCCCACGCGTGCTCGAAGTGCACACCTTCCTCGCGCTCGATCGCCTGGTCGGCGCGGTGCGCGGTGGCCAGCTGGTCCTTGGTGATGCCCTGCATGCCGTGGTGGACGTCCATGAACTTCGTCATGGCCCGGCACCTCCCTCGCTGGTGATGCCCCTGCCACCATCATGCGCCCGCGCCCGGCGTGGCGCCGCTCGCCCGGACGGCCCCGCGGCCCGCCGTGCGCGGGGCCGAGGGGCCGTCCGGGTGCGGAGCGGGGATCAGCCCTTGAGGCCGGCCATCCACGCCTCGACGTCCGAGGACGTGCGGGGCAGCCCGGCCGAGAGGTTGCGGTTGCCGTCCTCGGTGACCAGGATGTCGTCCTCGATCCGGACGCCGATGCCGCGGTACTCCTGCGGCACGGTCGTGTCGTCGGCCTGGAAGTACAGGCCGGGCTCGACGGTCAGGACCATGCCGGGCTCCAGGACGCCGTCGACGTAGGTCTCGGTGCGGGCGACCGCGCAGTCGTGGACGTCCAGGCCGAGCATGTGGCCGGTGCCGTGCAGGGTCCAGCGGCGCTGCAGGCCGAGCTCCAGGACGCGCTCGACCGGGCCCTCGATCAGGCCCCACTCCACGAGCCGCTCGGCGAGTACCCGCTGCGCGGCGTCGTGGAAGTCGCGGTACTTGGCGCCGGGCCTGACCGCCGCGATGCCGGCCTCCTGGGCGTCGTACACCGCGTCGTAGATCTTCCGCTGGAGCTCGCTGTACGTGCCGTTGATGGGCAGCGTGCGGGTCACGTCGGCGGTGTAGAGGGTGTGGGTCTCCACGCCGGCGTCGAGCAGCAGCAGCTCGCCGGAGCGGACCGGGCCGTCGTTGCGCACCCAGTGCAGGGTGGTGGCGTGCGGGCCGGCGGCGCAGATGGAGCCGTAGCCTATGTCGTTGCCCTCGACGCGGGCGCGCAGGAAGAACGTTCCTTCGATGTAGCGCTCGCTGGTGGCCTCGGCCTTGTCGAGGATCTTCACGACGTCCTCGAAGCCGCGGACGGTGGAGTCGACGGCCTTCTGCAGCTCGCCGATCTCGAAGGCGTCCTTGACCAGGCGCTGCTCGCTGAGGAAGACGCGCAGCTCCTCGTCGCGCTCGGCGGTGACCTTGTCGGCCAGGGCGGCCTCGATGCCGGCGTCGTGGCCGCGGACGACCCGGACGTCGCCGGTGGCCTCGCGCAGGGCGTCGGGCAGCTCACGCACGTCCTTGGCGGGCAGGCCCAGCAGCTGCTCGGCCTCGGTCAGGCTGTGGCGGCGGCCGACCCAGAGCTCGCCCTGGCCGTCCAGCCAGAACTCGCCGTTCTCCCGGTCGGAGCGCGGCAGGAGGTAGATCGTCGCGGTGTGGCCCTCGCCCCCGGTGGGCTCGAGCACCAGGACGCCGTCCTGGGTCTGGTCGCCGGTGAGGTACACGTACTCCGTCGAGGGGCGGAAGCTGTACTCGGTGTCGTTGGAGCGGGTCTTCAGATTGCCCGCCGGGATCACCAGGCGCTGGCCGGGGAACCGGGCCGAGAGCTCGGCGCGGCGGCGGGCGGTCTCGGCGGCCTGGGCTATCGGACGCAGGTCGTGCAGTTCGGTGTCGGCCCAGCCGGCCTTCATGTTCTCGGCAAGCTCGTCGGAGACGGCCGGGTAGAGGCCGTTCTTCCGCTGCTTGATCGGCTCGTCACCTTCGGGGTTCTCGGGCGCGGGCTGCTGCTCGGTCACTGCATTTCCTCCTCGAACGGGGCCGCTTTCCATCGTATGTGTGGGGGAAAGTGCCCGAGAAGGCTGTGACCGAACAGTCAGCGGCGGACATGCGTTCATACAGGATGACCGCAGGTGAGGGTCCGGCGACGCGGCCGGTCTCAGAAGGTCATTCGAAGTGGGCCACGAGGAGGATCACGTCACCGCCACCCTCCGGAAGGCTGCCGTCCGGCAGGACCGTGCGCAGCACGTGGTCCGCGATGGCCTCCGGGTCCCGCCGCGCCGACCTGGGCACGCCCGCCGCGGCCGAGTGCAGCCGGGAGAAGGCCCGGTCCATGCTGTCGCCGCTGCGGTGCAGCAGGCCGTCGCTGTAGAAGAGGAGCGTTTCTCCGGGCGCCGGTTCGATTTCCACGCTGGGCGCCTCCCAGCACGCCAGCATCCCCAGCGGCGCGGAGAGCGAGGTTTCCACGTACTCGACCCGGTCCGACCCGATGATCAGCGGTGAGCAGTGCCCGGCCCCGGCGACGATCACCTTGCGCTCCGCCGGCTCGTAGTAGGCGAACAGGGCGGTCGCGGCCCGGGTGGGCTCGGTCACCCTGAGCAGCAGCTCGAGGTCGGAGAGCACGGCGACCGGATCCTCGCCCTCCATGACGGCGTACGCGCGCAGGGAGGCCCGCAACCGGCCCATCGCGGCGAGCGCACCGGGCCCGGAACCAGTGACTCCGCCCAGGGCGAGGCCGAGCGCCCCCTCGGGCAGCGCGAGGGCGTCGTACCAGTCGCCGCCGCCGTGCGGGCCGGTGCGGTGCCGGACGGCGAGGCGGACGCCGGGGACGCGGGGCAGCCGGCTGGGCAGCAGCTCCTCGCGCAGGGTGGCGACGGTCTCGCGGGCGTGGGTCAGCTCCAGCAGGCGGGCGAGGTGCTCGGTGGCGTAACCGCAGTACAGACCGGCCAGATGGCGCTGGCGCTCGGTGGGCTCGGCCGGCTCGTCGTACAGCCAGACGGCCGCGCCGATCCGCCCGGCGGCGGGCGGAGCGCCGGAGTCCGTGGCCGGGTGGGCCGGCGACTCCAGCGGGACGGCGTAGCTGGCGGCGTAGCCCAGGCGGGCCGCGACCTCGCGGTGAATGGGGTCGAGGCCGTGCTCGCGGGGGATGTCGGGGTGCGCCGTGCCGGACCGGTCGCCGACGGGCGGAAGGTCGTCGAGCAGCCGTACGTACGGGCTGTGGGCCGCGGAGTCCCCTGCGTGCGGGATCGTCTCGATGTGCCCGAGGTCGGCGAGGCCGAGGCCGAGGCCGACGGTGACGGGGTGCCCCGGGGCGCCGTCGCCGGTGCCGGCGGGGTGCAGGGTGACGAGCCCGCGGCCCGCGCCCACGAGCGAGGCGCCGGCCCGCAGCACCTCGCGCAGGGCGTCGTCGAGGTGCGAGGTCCGGGTGAGCCGCTCGGTCAGTTCCTGGAGCGTGGTGAGGTCGGAGACCCAGCCCGCGAGACGGTCCTGCACCAGGGCGGCCGGGGAGGGGGCCGAGGGGCCGGCAGGGGTGGGGGAAGCGGGGGGACCGGCGGGACCAGAAGAGGCAGAAGCAGGGGGAGTGGGGGGAACTGCGGGGGCGGAAGTGTGCGCGGGGGCGGGGACCGGTGGACTGATTCCGGCCACTTTCGGCAGGTGCGGGGCGCTCATGGCCGGCTGTTCCGGCAGGGCCGTGCGCGGCCGGGCTCCGGGCACGTCGGGGACACGGCCCGCGGCGCTCCGCCGAAGCCGCTTGACCAGCTGGTTGGCCTGGGCTTTCTGCGCAATAGCATCGCAAACCCCCTGTCGTGTTGCGTGCTATCAGTGCTCCACATGTACACGCCCGGGCAAGGGAATGTCCAGCATTGGACCAGTGGGATTGGTGGTGTCTGGTGAGGTTCCATACCGCCTTGAAGTTTGGCCGGAAAAAAGTGCCGTGGCCCGTGTTTTGCTGTCGACTGGCGTCGCTCCAACAACGCGTCACATCCACCACGGTGGGTACGTACTCGGTGAAGGGCAGCGGCAGTTGGGGCCGCCCCGCAACCCGGCGGCGGGCCCGAGCGTCTTATCGGTCGACGGCCACGCCCATCCCCGAGCGGCGTGGGGCAACCCACGCCACGGGCGAGGGGCGCACCGGCTCAGCACGAAGCGCCATGCGCGCGCCACCCCCCGCCAGGTTTCACGCTCGGCCCATGGCGTGATGCGCTGCGTTGTACGCGCGGCGACCCGTGATCCACCTGGTGTGCCGGTCCGAGGGGCGACGGCGCGTTGAGTACCGCGCCGAGCAGTGCCCGTAGTGCCATGTAGTCCCCGCAATCCCAGGGGCTATGCGTAGTCCGTGCAGTCCATGCAGTTCCCGCAGTTCTCTGCGGTCCATGCAGTTCCTGCCAACGTGTTCATGTATGTGCAAGACGGTCCTTGTCCGACGGCAGGGACCCTCCTTCGGCGTTCACGGAAAGGAACGAGCGCTCATGCGCGAGATCCTCGGAAGGCGACGCAAGCTCTCCCTCCGGCGGGCCGGCCGGTCCGCGGTGCTCACCGCGGCCCTGACCTACGCCACGGAGTGGCAGTGGCCCGTACTCCCCGGTGTGGGCCTGCGGCCCGGCATCGGCCGCGTACGCGAATGCGGCTGCCCCGACCCCGACTGCGTGGTCCCCGGCGCCCACCCGTTCGACCCCGGGCTGCTGGCCGCGACCACCGATGCCCGGATGGTCCGCTGGTGGTGGACCAACCGTCCCGAAGCGCCCGTCGTGCTCGCCACCGGCGGCCGGGCGCCCTGCGCCGTGAGCCTGCCGGCGGTCGCCGGGGCCCGTGCGCTGGCCGCGTTCGACCGGGCGGGCGTACGGCTCGGCCCGGTGGTGGCCACCCCCACCCGCTGGTCCCTGCTGGTGGCCCCCTATTCGCTCGAGGTCCTCGGCGAGCTGCTCAACAACCAGGACTGGGTGCCCGGCTCGCTGCGCTTCCACGGCGAGGGCGGCTACGCGGTGCTGCCGCCCTCGCCCACGGGCGCCGGACGGGTCCGCTGGGAGCGGGCGCCGAGGCCGGCGGGCGCCGCGTCCGGCGGCCGCGGCGCGCGGGCGGCCTCCGGCCGCCGCGTGGACGGCCTGGCCCGGCCGTGGCTGCCGGACGTGGCCTCGGTGGTCGACGTCCTGGTGGAGCAGAGCGTACGGAGCACGGGCGCGCCCGGTGGCGGCGGCAGCCGCCTGACGTACTGACGCACGCGACGGGCGGCTGACGCGCCGGGCTGACGCGGCGGGGTGACGTCCCGGGGAGCCGGCGTACGGGGCCGGTGCGGGGCCGGTGTGCGGGATCCACCGGGGTCCGGGGCGGTGTGACGGTGGTGCCCCGAGCGGGTGTGTGAGGGCGCGTACGGACGGGAGACGCACGCGCTCTCACTCGTAAGGGTGTAAGCCGCCGAAAGAACTGCAGGAAACGGCCGTGCGAGGTCCTGAAGAACGCGGTCGTGCCCCTATGTTCGGCACTAGGGCTGTGGCGGGCGCCGGGACATAGGGCGCCGCCGGCCCGGCGGGCGTGCGTCCGAATCCGTCCCCGCGATCAATTCCGGTCCGTCCCCGCGATCGAGCGAGTCAGCTTCCGCGGCGAATTGCAGGTGGTCCCATGGTGCGTGCGTCCCGTGTGCCCGTCGCGTCTTCGCGACGTGCGGCGAATTTCCGGATGATCGCGCTGGCCGGCGCGGTGGCTGTCGCCGTCGTGCTGCCGCTGGCGGTCGCCACGGCGGGCCCGGCGAGCCTGAGCGGCCGGGAAAAGCCCCGGCAGAAGGCGGAACGGGGCAAGGGCGGGGGCACGGGAGCGGATCTGCTGCGGCCGGCCGGCTTCCGCGGCCCGGGCGCCGCGGGCGGCCCGCTCGGCCCGGACGGCGATCACACGCGCCCCTCGGACCTCCTGGGCCTCGGCGGCACCCGTGAGCCCCGTGACCCCTACGGTCCCTACGGCCCCGACCTGGACGACCCGGACCGCGGTGCGGCCCGGTGCGGCCCCGAACTGGCCTCTCCCGAAGGCGTCGAGGCCCAGACGTGCGTCCTGGAACAGTCGCGGGAGACCTGGGCCCGCACGTACTACCGCAACGCGACGGGCGCGCCCCTGACGGGCGTCCTCACGCTCATGGCGCCCGCCGGCCGGACCGTGCAGGTGCAGTGCCGGATGGCCGCGACCGATGATCCGGACATGTGCGAGACGCCCCACGAACCGACCCTGCGCGGACATGGCTCGTATGCGGCGGTGGCGGAGATCGCCTCGACGGATGGGAAGCTGCTGCTCCGCTCCGGCAGCAACTCACCGGCGTCCGAGGAGGATTAGGCGCGCGCCCCGCGCGGGCGCCTCTGGAGGGGGCGCCCAGGACGGCGTGCGCGCCGGGCGGAGGCCGCTGGGAGGTCGCTGGAGGCCGTTCGGGGGCTGTCTGCGGGGCTTCAGGGGCCGCCAGGGGCCCGGAGCTTGGCGTGGCGGCCTGAGAGGCGCCTACGGGGCGTACGGCGATGGCGTACGGCGACGCGGCGGGCGGTGCGGGGCTTTCGCGGCTGAGGCGTGGGCCGCCCGTGCGTACCTTCGCGGCTTCCCGGAGGGGGCCCGGGGAGGGTGCCGCCGGTCTTCGGGGGCTCCGGCGGGCGCGTCCGGGCATGGAAACGCCCGGTCGCTGGCGACGGGGGATGCACCAGCGACCGGGCTTCTAGAACCGTAACAAGAGATCCGCGGTTCGCAAATTCGATCGCGGATTTCCGGACGCGGATTTCCGGCCTGGAAGCGGGAGTTGTGACAGGAGTCACGCAGTTTGACCCGCCATTTACCCGGGTTTTCCGGCGGCGACCGCCGGAATCATTCATTCCGCCGGGGTGCGGCGGCGCGGCTGATTCCTGGCGGTTGTCCGAATGGATTTCCGGGTCAGTTCAGGGTGACCTGACGGCTGGTGAGACCGCCGCGGGCGCGACGCTCCTCCGCCGTCAGCGGGCTGTCGTCCGCGAGCGCGGCGGCGAGCCGCTCGGCGAAGGCCGCGGCGGGCTTCGCCACGTCCTCGGCGCCCATCCCGCTGGGCAGGTCCCACACCGGCACGGTCAGGCCGTGCGCGCGGAACGAGCCGACCAGACGGGTGCCCTCGCCGAGCGACGTGCCGCCCGTGGCGTGCAGCCGCGCCAGAGCGTCCAGAAGCTGCTCCTCCGGGTGGGTCATGACCCAGCGCAGATGGTTCTTCTCCGGCGTCTCGCACCAGTACGCGGCCTCGACGCCCGACAGCCGGACGGTCGGGATGGCGGCGGCGTTCGCCCGCTCCAGCGAGGCGGCGACCTCGCCGGTGGCGTTCTCGGCGTTCTCGATCCAGAACTCGAAGCCCGTGTGGACGACCGGCTCGAACGGGCTGTCCAGGTCCAGCAGGTCCTGCAGGCGCGGCCCGTCGGCGCCGATGCGCTCCGCGGTGACCGGGGTGCCGGGCTGGGCGGCCAGGGCGCGCTGCAGGGTGTCGGCCAGGTCGCGGCTGAGGTCGCCGGTCGGGGTGTCGTTCTGCAGGCCCAGCAGCACGGCGCCGCTGTCGCGGCGCAGCGCGGGCCAGGCCATCGGCAGCACGGTCGCCAGCGTCACGGAGGGCACGCCCTCGGGCAGCCCGTCCTTGAGCTTGAGCTCGACGGTCGCGGCGGGCACCAGCTCGCGCAGCGCGACCCAGTCGGCCTCGCCGGGCAGGCCCTCGAAGGGGCGCTGCACCAGCTCGGCCACCGCGTGCGAGGCGGCACGCCCGTGGCAGGCCTTGTAGCGCCTGCCCGAGCCACAGGGGCAGGGCTCGCGGGCGCCGACGACAGGGATCGGCGCGTCGCCGGCCTGCGGCGTGGCGGCCTTGGTCTGGGGGCGGCGCTTCTTGGCCATGGTGTGCGTGTCTCCCGATCGTTGCGTCCGGCGCGGTGCCCGAGGGCGAACTCGTGTGGGCGCTCGTGTGCCGAACGGCATTGCTGCGTTGACGGGCGCGAGCCTAGCGCCCGGTGTGTCGGCACAGCCGGGCACGCGCGGGAAGGGGCGCGGAGGGCACGCGGACGGCAGGCGACGGGTGCGTACGCCTGGGTGGTGGCCGGGTGGGTGGTTACGGGTGCGGGTGCGGGCGGGGTACGGACGGGTGCGGTACGGGCGCGTGCGTACGGCGGTGGAGCGGCGGTGGAGCGGCGGCCCGGGGCCCGGCCCCTGCCCGCTGCTGCCCGCTGCCGGTTATGGACCGCTGGTCATGCGGTGTGGCAGGGGATGCCGGGGATGCCGGTGCGCGGCGAGCGGTCTACGCGCGTCATCACGCCAGCTCGTCGAGGTCGGAGAAGGTCAGGACGGGGTCGGGGTCCATGCGCGTGGCGAAGCCGGCGCGTACCGAGAGCGCCGCCCAGACGGTCACCTCGCCGAGGGAGTCCCGTACGCCCCAGTCCTGGGAGAGCGCGCTGATGATGTTCAGTCCGCGGCCGCCGCGCGCGGTGACGGAGGGAGTGGCCGGAAAGGGCCGGGTGGGCCCGCCGCCGTCGGTGACCTCGACGGTGAGGTTGCCGCGCCCGTCGACCCGCCAGGCGGCGAGGATGCCGCCGTGCCCCTCGCGGTCTCTTTTGCCGTTGTCCCGGCTCAGCGGGCGACCGTGCCGGTACGCGTTGCTGAGCAGCTCCGAAAGGATCAGTACCGCGTCGTCGATGACCGATTCCGGTACCCCGCTGGTGCGCAAGTCCTTGCGCATCCGGTGTCTTGCTTCGCCCACACCGGCTGGACCATGGGGTACGGCCATGATCGACGACGTGGGCACCTCCTGTGCCACCACCAACGCCACCCCCGAGACCTCCTTTGCCCCACGTCAGGGGATGGATGCCCCAATGGACTGGACCGGAAACCGGCCAACCTCGACGCGGTGGGGCACTCGCGACGCTCGAATACGCACCGAACGCGCCGGTGCACTCCATGTAATGGCCGCTACCGTCGGCCGAGCTGGGTAAGTACCGCCTTGGGCCGGTTTGTGATGACCGCGTCCACGCCGAGGCGGGCGCACAGTTCGACGTCCTCGGGCTCGTTCACGGTCCATACGTGCACCTGATTGCCGGCGCGGTGCAGGCGGGCCACGTAGTCGGGGTTGTTCCGGACGATGCGGATGCTCGGTCCGGCGATGCCCACGCCCACGGGCAGCCGGCCGTCGCGGTAGCGGGGGGAGACGAACTGCATCAGATAGACGGTCGGCAACGCGGGCGCCGCCGCCTGCACCCGGTGCAGGGAGCGGGCCGAGAAGCTCATCACCCGTACGGGCGAGGGCTCGCCCGGCGGCGGATCGGCGAGCCCGAAGCGGTTGAGGAGGGTCAGCAGCTTCTCCTCCACCTGCCCCGCCCAGCGGGTGGGGTGCTTGGTCTCGATGGCCAGCTCGACGCGGCGGCCGGAGTCGGTGACGAGTTCGAGGAGGCGCTCCAGGGTGAGCACGGAGGTGCGGTCGGGGTCGGTGTTGCCGGCCCGGGGCCCGGCCCGATGGCCGGATCCGGAGCCCGTACGTCCGGCCGCGGAGCGGTTTCCGCGGCCCGTCCGGCGGCCGGCGTCCGGGTCGAAGTCCCCGCCGAGGTCCCGGTCCAGGGCCCGGTCGGGGGCCTCCGCGTCCCCGGCCTGCCCCATCCAGGACCCGAAGTCGAGGGCCGCGAGGTCGGCCAGCTCGAGGGTGGAGACGGCGCCGCGGCCGTTGGACGTGCGGTTGATCCGGCGGTCGTGGACGCAGACCAGGTGCCCGTCGGCGGTCAGCCGCACATCGCACTCCAGCGCGTCCGCGCCGTCCTCGATCGCCTTGCGGTACGCGGCCAGCGTGTGTTCCGGAGCGTCCTCGGAGGCTCCGCGGTGGGCGACGACGTCGAGGGGGTGGCGCTCGGGACGCATGTCCCCGGCCGGGTGTGCGTAGGTCACCGCGTTATGGTGCCACCGGCCGGCGCGATCGCGCAGGGAGTGTGATTTGTCCTGTAGTAAGGACTCGCACCCGAGGTCACAGGCTCCGCTTACGGTGGTCTGACGCGTCATGGGAAAAGCTGGATGCGAGACACATGCGAGTGTGGCCGGAAGTCGCGACAACTGACGTGTACCTGATTGAGGAGACAACTGTGAGCACCGAGAACGAGGGCGCCGCCGTTCCGTCCGCGGCGGGGCCGCGTACGGCGTCTCCGGCATCGGAGGCGTCGTCGTCCGAGTCCACGCAGGTCCCCGCGCCCGCGGTCCCGCCCGTTCCGGCGAACCCGCCGGCCCCGACGGAGGCGGTGGCGCTGGCGCAGACCGAGGAGCGGCCGGCGCAGCTTCCGCCCGAGCCCGCGCCTGCGCCTGCTGACGCGAGCGCTCCGGTGGCGGAGCCGGTCTCCGGGCAGCCGGCGGAGACGGCGCAGTACCCGGCGACGGGTGCGGAGGGTCAGACCGCGCAATATCCGGCGGCGGACGTGACCGGTCAGACCGCGCAGTACCCCGCTCCGGCGGACGGCCAGGCACAGGCACCACACGCACCGCAGACACCGCACGCACCGCACGCCGCGTTCGCGGCGGCCGGGGCGCCGGGCTCCGGAGGTCCGGCCTCCGGCGGCTGGTACGGCGGCGCCGACGCGCCCCCGCCCTACGGCGGGGCTCCCGACGGCTCGGCGGGCGGGCCCGGCGGCCCGGCCCCGATGTGGGGCGCTCCCACCCCGCCGCCGCGCAAGCGGGGCGGCGGTCTCGTGGCGGCGGTGCTCGCCGCGGCGCTGCTCGCGGGCGGCATCGGCGGCGGCGTCGGCTACTGGGCGGCCGATAGAACCGGAAGCGACACCTCCACCACGGTCTCGTCGTCCGGTGACCCGAAGATCGAGAGCCGTTCTCCCGGTTCGGTCGCGGACATCGCGAGCAAGGCGCTGCCGAGCGTCGTGACCATCGAGGCGCAGGGCGGCAACGGCGAGGGCGGCACCGGCACCGGATTCGTCTACGACCGGCAGGGCCACATCCTCACGAACAACCACGTCGTGGCGTCGGCCGCCGAGAGCGGCAAGCTCGCGGTGACGTTCTCCGACGGCAAGCAGTACGACGCCGAGGTGCTGGGCCGCGCCCAGGGCTACGACATCGCGGTCATCAAGCTGAAGAACCCTTCCGGCGTCAAGCTCAACCCTCTCCCGCTCGGCGACTCCGACAAGGCGGCCGTGGGCGACGCGACCGTGGCGATCGGCGCGCCCTTCGGCCTGTCGGGCACCGTCACGACCGGCATCGTGAGCGCCAAGAAGCGCCCTGTGGCCTCCAGCGACGGCGGCGGGAGCGGCCAGGCGTCGTACATGAGCGCCCTCCAGACGGACGCCTCGATCAACCCCGGCAACTCCGGCGGCCCGCTGCTCAACGCCCAGGGCGCCGTCATCGGCGTCAACTCCGCCATCCAGTCCGCGGGCGGCGGTGGCGGCGGCTTCGGCGGCGGCCAGGGCCAGTCGGGCAGCATCGGCCTCGGCTTCGCGATCCCGATCAACCAGGCGAAGAACGTCGCCGAGCAGCTGATCAAGAACCGTACGCCGATCTACCCGGTCATCTCGGCCACGGTGAACATGAAGGAGGGCGGCAACGGCGCCAAGATCGCCCCCAGCGGCGCCAACGGCACCCCCGCCGTCACCCCGGGCGGCCCCGCCGACAAGGCCGGCCTCAAGCCGGGCGACGTCATCACCAAGCTGGGTGACACCCAGATCGACAGCGGTCCCACTTTGATCAGCGAGATCTGGACCCACAAGCCGGGCGACAAGGTCAGCCTGACGTACACCCGCGACGGCAAGCAGAACACGGTGGACATCATCCTGGGCGAGCGCAAGGGCGACAGCTGACCCCACCCGGGCACACGCCACCCGGCCCGAAGTCCTCGGCCCCGCCCGGGGCTCCGTCCCGCGACGGCGCACCCGGTAGGCTGTCCCCGCGCCGCGACGGCTGTCGCGACGCGGGGAGGCTTGCCCGAGCGGCCTAAGGGAACGGTCTTGAAAACCGTCGTGGCAGCGATGTCACCGAGGGTTCAAATCCCTCAGCCTCCGCCAGCCCAGCGAAGGCGCTGGTCAGAAGGGGTGCCCCTGCATGGGGGCGCCCCTTTCGCGTGGGTCCTGTCCCACCTCGAACCGCCGGTATCCCGTCGTCGACCAGTGTGCGCGGCCAACCTGCGGCCAGTCAGAAGGGCCGCGATGGGGGCCTTCAGGCCTCTTCGTCGTCCTCGGCGAGTGCCTGGTCGATGAGATGGTTCGCCTGCCTCTGCTGGCCCCGCAGCACCTTCGCGTAGAAGCGCCACAGCACAGCAGGGCTGTGACCGGCCCTGCGCGCGACCTCCACGGGATCGACGCCGGCTTTGATCCACAGGGAGATGCAGGCTTGCCGCAATGAGTAAGGGACCTCTGCAAGCGGCGTGTCCACGCCCGCCTGTGGAAGGGCCTTCTCCCGTGCGGCTTGCCAAATTGCGGTGTACTCGGTCGAGCGGACGCGTCCGCCCTCGACGGCATAGAAGAGTCGGCCGTCTGATGCGATGCCATGCGTCTTCATGTGGGCGCGGAGCATTCTCACGAGCGTTGGAGGGATCGGCACGGAGCGCGTCGCCTTACGAGCTCGGCGTTTCAGGCCACGCTTCTCGTACGACTTTCCATCGTCCGTCCATCCGGAACCGACCTCAGGACGACTCTCGGCGAGGATGAATTCGCCCCACTTGCCTTCCTCGCTCTCCTCGGGCAGGAGGAGTGCGGACTCCCCGAGTGCGGCCACCTCGGATGGGCGTAGGGCGGCGTAGTACATGCACCCGAAGAAGGCCTTGAGGCGCTCGCCGCTTGGCCCCTGTTCTTCGACAGCGTCCAAGAGAGCCCGTGCCAGCTTCGGCTCCGGGACGTAGCGGAAGTCGACTTCGTCGTCGGTCGGGGGAGGCTCCCAGTCGATGCGCGACATCGGGTTCACGGCCAGGAGGTCCCGCTCGACCGCGTAACGGAGGGCGTTGCTCAGAACTGTTTGCTTGCGGCGGATGGTGTTCTCGGCCGCGTTCGTTCCGTCCAGCTTCCTGGAGATTGCGTCCAGTGCGAGACGCATGGTGTCGGAGTTCGCTAAGTCCTTCACTTTGTACGAGTGCTTCGCCATCCACCCCAGTGCGTCTGCCACGGCCTCCGGCGGCGTAGCCGAGTCCTTGCGTGCTAACAGCATTCCTGTCTGCGGGTGCTTCAGCATCTGAAATGCCCAGGAGCGCAACGCAAGGCGTAGGACCTTGGGGTCCGGCGCCCCCTTTTCTGTGGTCACCAGCGCCATCGTGGCGTTGGCGAGTGCCTCGGCGATGCCGGCTCGGTGCTTGGCTGAAGCCTTGGGCCATTTCATCAGCGCGTAGGCGCAGGCGTGTTCGTACCAGGTAGGTGAGTTGAGGTCCCTAAGTTCTGACGCGGGAAGTCCCGTCTCGGTGTCGAACTGCTCGCCGTTGCGCGCCGCTGACATCAGTTCGGAGCGGCGCCCGTCCGCGAGGTTCTTGGTCTTGAAAGGCTGCTGATGCGTTCGCCCTCCGACCAGCCAACGAAGCTGAAACGGGGCGCTTTTGCTGCCGCGCTGTCGAACGCCCCAGATGCGCACGTCGTAGGTCAACACGTGAATGCCTCCTAGCGGGGGTGCGCCCCGATGGGCGCACCCGTGGTCCAAGGTCAGGGGGCCGGCTCTTCGTGGGCGGCGAACCAGGCGTCGACGTCGCGTCGACGGAATCGGAGCTGGCCGTTCGGGAGTTTGATGCACTTAGGTGCTTTGCCGCGGGCGCGCAGCCGGTAGAAGGCCGAGCGCGACATGTCCAGCTCTTCGAGTACGGCGGAGAGCTTGAGGTGGCCTTGGGCGTTCGAGGCCTTACGGGCAGGGGATGTCACTGCGGCTCCTTCCGGAAGGGGCGCCGGCCAGATTGGCAGGCAACGGCGATAAGCCTCCTGAGCTGCATGGCTGTGAGGTCGGTGGGGGAGAAGCGACCGCTGTCTCCGTGTGGGCTGGGCGTGCGGGCGTACTTCGTCCCGCCGACTACTGCCCCGGGCGAAATCACCCGCGCTGGTCGCGGCTCCACGCGTGGTACTCCTGGCGGACGTATTCGCGGTAGTCCTCGCCGGTGACCAGCTCGTGCCCCTTGCGACTCAGTCCGTTGTGCGCGATGTCGTACTCGACCAGCTGACGTGCGGCGCTGATGGCGGCCTCGACCGCCTCGCCTGCGACTGCGGGGACGTACGCAGCCGCTCCCTTGAGGGCGATGCGGTCGAGCGTCGCGGCCTTGCGGAGCCAGAACTCACGGTGCTGGTCTACGTCGATGGAGTGGCCCTGCTGTGCCACCCAGCAGATTTCCAAGATGATGCTGGGGGCGCCCGCGTACACGGTCGCAACGTTGGTGGTGCGGTGCTCGTTCGGCACTGCTTCTCCTCGGTCAGTTCTCCTGGCGGCGGTGATCAGAAAATGCGGCCGGCTTGTCCGGCGCTCCAGCGGGGCTCGACGGGGAGCTGTCAGCCAATGGCCGGCACCGCGACGTCGTCCTCACCTGCGACCTTGAGCAGGAGCGTGCGGAGGTCCGTCCCCACGACGGCGGCGAGGCGCTGCTCGATCGCCTGCCAGGAGGCGGGGTCGATCGCCATAAGAGCGGCGACGGCTGTCGGTCCTTTGCCTTCTTCGATGGCGGTCAGCGCATCGCGGAGTTCGCCGGCGGCCATCAGCGATATGGGCTGCGGCGCGGAAGTGTTCTGCTTCGGCATCGAGGGGTCCTCTCGGTCACTGATCAACTGGCGAGGCTGGGGATGGCGTTGCTGATGGCGGCCATGACTTGGTCGATGGGGGCGGCGGCGCCGGTCCGGCTGAGGTAGTAGCCGAAGAGCACAGCGACGATCGCGGAGCCGGCGCCGAGGGTCTTCGAGCGGAGAAGCATGGCCAGGAGCAGGCCGAACAGTGCGAGCGCGGAGATCGTGAGGGACATGGATGCGGCTCCTTGGGAGGATCAGCGGGTGCCGTCGCGGTGGAGGCGAACGGCCGCGTTGTAGAGGCGGCGGCCCACGCGGATGCATCGGCCGTAGCCGTCGCAGCGACGGCAGTCCCGGCCGCGCCTGAGCCGTCCGTTGCGGGCCTTGAGGATCTTGGCGCCCCAACCTCCGCACTTACGGCACGTCCCGAAGGGGCTGATGGCGCACAGGCAGGCGTAACCGAGAGCGACGAATATGAGGCCAGGCATAGCGTGAAGCAGCGAGGTCATCGAAACCCCTCTCAGGGCAGGATTCAGGGATGCGCGGGAAGGTGCCGCTAGGCGCTAGCGCGCAGGTCAGAGAGGTTCTCTGCTGCTAGCAGGGGTGCTAGACCTAGCGGGGGCGCCCGCTAGGTCTAGCGGCGGAGTCGGCTATGCGGCGGCGGCTGTTCCGTCACGTTCCGCAAGCGCCGCGAGGAGGTCGGACCGCCTGATGCCGCGCCGGTTCGCGCCTCTGCCGTCCTCGGTGGTGCCCCACACCTGGACGGTGCGGACGCCGTACGGCTTCAGCGCCGACGTCAGCTGCTCCGCCGACCACTCGCCGTACACCTCCGGCCGGAGCTCCGCGAGGCGGGCGACGATGGACTCGTTCCACAGCTTCGACGTGCCGGCGGGGACTGCGATGAGCACGTCCGCGAGCAGGTCGTAGGAGGGAGGGGCTTCGGTTTCCGGCTGCTCGCCGAGCGCGTGTCCAGCGAGGGTTCCGAGGCGCTCGCGCATCTTGCGCGCCCGCGAGCTGATGCCTTCGGCAGCCACAGCGTCGATCTCGACCGCACGGACGATTTGGGCGTCCGCGCCTTCGCCGAGGAAGTAGCAGATTCCCTTGTCACTCCAGGCGAGCATCGTCGCGCGCACCCCGCGCTTGTAGGCGCCGGTGCCGAGGACGAGGTCGTTCTCGATGTGGCTCATGACCTTCAGGCACCAGCGGGCCGAGGCGTTCGCCGAGATGCCTTTCGGGAGGCTGGAGTCGTCCGGCCGTTGGGTGGACAGCAACAGCACGATGCCCGTGGCCGGGCCTCGCTTGACGAGGTCGGTGCAGATCTCCTCAAGCTCCTTGCCGTACTTCGGGTGTTCGAACCACTTCTGGCACTCGTCCACTCCCACCACGATCGGGTGCAGCTTCAGGGAGCGCTTCGAAGCAAGATCCGTGGTGACCTTCGACTCCGGACAGATGTCCCGGGGCAGTTCCCGGATCACCTTGGTGCGCCGTCGCAGCTCCGTCTGCAGCTCACGCATGGCGTTGACGGCGTAGACGAAGTCCTCTTCGTCGTCGCCCGCCCGGTGCCGGTAGCCGATGGCGTTTCCGACGGGATCGAGGTCGCCGGTCCCCTTCAGGTCGTAGCTGTGCACCTCGGCACGCGGATCGAGCGCGGCGATGAGGAGCAGGAGCCGAAGGAGGTAGGTCTTCCCCATCCTGGGGATGGCGCCGATCACGCCGGCGATGTACATGAGGGTGACTTCGACCCACCTGCCGCGCTGATCAGTCCCCCATGCGACGGGCTTGAAGAGGTCGACGAACCCGGACTCGGCGAGCGACCATTCCGGCTGCTTGGCCTGGGACATGTCCTGGTCCCCGACCCACAGCCTGAGCCGTCCGGTGTGCTCGTCCGGCACCGCCTCGGGCCACACGGTGCCCAATGGCCGGCGGAGACCGGAGGCCAACTTCTCCCGGCGATCGACGACGTCCGTCACCGTGACGCCGTACGGGAGGTCCCCCTCCGCGAGCCAGCCGGGGCCGTCGCGGGTGATGGGAGCAGCGAAGTCGAAGCCGGGATTGCCCTTGGCCTGGGCCTGATTGATCGCCTGGATCCCCAGCGCACCGAGGGCGCGTAGCACGACATCGCTCGTGAGCTTGGTCGCCTTCGGGATCTCGACGGCCCGGCGGATGATCGGGGCGTCGGCCGGCTGCCCCATCCGGCCCATCGCCATGGTGAGGGCGAAGCCGCACAACGCGAGCAGCCATGTCGGCGCCAGCACGTACAGGGCCAGCGCTGTGGCGAACCCTGCTAGCGAGGCTACGACGGCGACGACCGAGCGCCACCGCACACGGCGGTCTCTCTGGCGGGAGAGCTTGAGGTAGTCGCTGATGTCCTCGTGGGCGGCGGCCGACTGCCGGAACGGCTCGCCTTCGGCGTCGGTGGCCCACCGCAGCGCGCCGCCGACGAACCGAGCCGCGCCGCGTGGAGCGTGCACGGCCAGGCGGACGGAGTACCAGGGGGTTCGCACGGCGTGGAAGGCGGTGACATGCCAAGCATGGGCAGCGAGGCCCGTGCCGGCTGCCATGAACTCCTGCCGTGACCGCGCCCAAGCAGGGATGACTGGTCGCCGTTTCGCTCCGCGCGTGCGGTCCATCAGGCCGGGGCCTGGCGGGCCTCCGGGCTGGTCGACGAGGAACACCTCGCCCGGAGCGGTGTCTTCTCTCGGATCACGGTCAGCCGATGCGTCCGAGCCGATGTGGCCCGGTCGACGCTCGTAGGGGTCAGTCGCCGGGCCGTCGCGGTGATCTTCTTCGTTCTCAGGGCTTGCGATGTGCTCGGGTACGGGGCCGAGCGCATCGCCGCCTTCATCCCTCACCGGCACTTCCTTCCTCGGCCCGTCGGCCGCCGCCGCTGTTCAGGACGAGCGTTCAAACGCGGAAGCGCCGGGGGCCGGTGAGGCGGAGCCACCACTGGTACGCGGCCATCACCGCGGTGTGGCCGCCGAGGCCGGACAGGAAGGCAAGCAGCCAGTCGGCACCGAGTTCCCGCGCTGACCGGCAGCCGACGAAAGCGGCGAACAAAGCGATACCGAAGGCCAGCAGCGCCACGACGTTGCGGCCTGTCGTCGTGGGGGCAGTCCTGCGTGCCACGACGATCAGCGACCCAGGATCGCTGAAGTGAAAACCCCCGTCGGGGAGCTGCACCATGACAAGGCGACCGGTGTCCGTGCTGGTGACCCCGGCGACGGTGCCGAGGGCTAAGGCATCGCGCCCTCGCACCACATCACCGATGGCAAGCTTCATTGGTCCTCCTTTGGAGTAGGCAGAGGCAGGAAAACCGACAACGGGTGTGGACCCGCTGCGGTGCAGTTCCGGGAGACCGTTCGTCTGGAGACGAGTGGTCATCACCTCCGGCGCCGCCGCGTCGCATGACGCCGCCGAAGATCAAAAACACTCGTTTTGTCCAGGCACTCTGTGCAGTTCTCAAGGCGCGAGCGCTTCCTTCGTCCCCGCCTTCGCGGGTCCTTCCGGGCGCCATGACTCCTAAAGAGGTCTTCTCCTCAAGTCCTCTTTAGGAGTTGCCAAGACTATGACGTGCCTCTCGTCGAGTCGTCAAGACCTCTTTAGGAGTCATATGCTGAGGGCCGTCGCGCAACAGGACGGTGAGCACCATGGCGAAGGCGTACGAACGGATCGCGGATGATCTCCGCCAATCCATCCGCACAGGTCAGTTGAAGCCCGGCGAGCGCTTGCCTTCGGAGACAACACTCGCGGAGCAGTACGGCCGGAGCGTCCCGACCATGCGCGAGGCTCTCCGCGTTCTGCGCGATGAGGGGTTGATCGAGAAGCAGCACGGTCGCGGCAACTTCGTCCGCCAACCTCGCACGACCGTGTCGCGTACGAACGCCCGTCACCAGTGGGAGAAGGACCGCGCCCGGGAGCCGGAGCAGCGGCGTGCGGAGACCGGAGCCACCGAGCACGACACCGGCCTGCAGGTGAACGACCTCGTCTTCCACGCCTCCTACCGGGAGGTCAAGGCGGGCAAGGACATCACGGATGCCTTCGGGGTGCCGGAGGATTCCGTCTTCGTCGAACGCACCTACCGCACCCGGTACGCCGCCGAACGGGCTCCCTTCGCCCTGGTGACCTCCTACCTCGTACGCGACATGGTCGCGGAGAACCCGGCCCTCCTGGACGCGAGCAACGAGCCGTGGCCGGGGGGCACCCAGAACCAGTTGTTCACCCTGGGGATCGAACTGGACCGCATCGAGGAACGGGTCGTCGCCCGCCCGCCCACGCCGGAAGAGGCGGAAGAGCTGGACCTCCCGGCCGGGACAGCGGTGATCCTCCTCCGGAAGACCTCGTACGACACCAATGACCGCGTTGTGGAGCTCTCCGACATCACGCTGCCCGGCGACCGTACGGAAATGCTCTTCACCACTTCCCTGGAAAGGTGGTGAGTGCCGTGCGCCGGCGCATCATCATCGTCACTGCCGTGCACGCACCGTCCGCGCATCATCTGCGCGACGCGTACAAGTCGCTCTGCGAGCAGGAGCTCCCGGACGACTGGGAGTGGCACTGGATCATCCAGGAGGACGGGAAGAGCGATGGCGTCGCTCCTCACGTTCCCGACGATGTGCGGGTGACCTTCCGGCAGGGGCGGCCCGGCGGTCCTGGAGTTGCCCGGACCATGGCTCTCGCGCACGCCGACGGTGAATACGCCAAGATCCTGGACGCTGACGACCAGCTTCCGCCTGGTGCGCTGGCGCGCGACCTGGCCGTGCTCGAGGGTGACCGCAGCGTCGGCTGGACCACGTCCCGCGTCCTGGACCTGATGCCCGACGGCAGCACCGTCGGCTTCGACCAGGACCCCGAGGGCGGTCCGATCGAGCGCGGGGCCGTGCTCGACCACTGGAAGGCGCACAACTACCGTGCGCAGGTCCACCCGGCGACCCTGTTCGTCCGCCGTGATCTGCTGCTCGCCCTCGGCGGTTGGATGGCGCTTCCCGCGTCGGAGGACACCGGTCTTCTGCTCGCGCTGGATGCCGTCAGCCGCGGTTGGTTCACGCGCGAGGTGGGTCTTCTGTACCGCAAGTGGCCTGGCCAGGCGACCGGGCAGTCCGCCCACACGGACGCCGCAGAGCGCGATGCGCGCATGGCCGTGGTGGAGGCGAGGGCGCGGGCGCTGGCCTCCTGCCGCTGGCAGTACCCCGCTACGGACTGACCGGCACCTCATAGACGATCTCGCACAGGCCGGCGGGTACGACGATGTCCGCCGTCTCGACCGGCCGTCCGTCATCGCTGTAATAGGTCCGCTGAATGCGGGTGACGAGTGCGCCCCGCTGCACGCCGAGGAGGGTTGCCTCCTCGGCGGTGGCATGTCCGGGCTCGGGCTGCTCCACCGCGTGCGTCACGGTGATGCCGATCGCGGCCATGCGGCCGACGACTCCCTTGCCGGCGTGAGGGCCGCCCTCGGGTAGCACCACCAACGTGCCGCGCGTAAGGCTGTAGGGCTCCCAACTCGTCGAGATCTGCACGGGCTTGCCGTCAGCCAGAAACTCGTACGCCGTCCGGACGCAGAGGTCCCCCTCCGGGATCCCCAGGCGCGCGGCTACAGGGGCGGGCGCGGGCACCTTCGCCTCGGTGCTGCTCTCCCATGTGCCGTGCTTGCCCAGTACGGACATGTCGGCACGGAAGGGCGGCTCCCCGCGCTCTTCGCGGCACTGAGAGCGGACGACGCGCAGTCGTTCCCGGGGCTCGGCCACGTACGTACCGGATCCGGCCCGCCCCTCCAAGAGGCCCTGGGAGATCAGCAGTTCCTGGGCGCGGCGGATGACGTTCTCGCCCACGCCGCCACACTCCTGCGCAAGCTGCGCACGCGACGGCAGCCGGTCCCCCGGAGTCCATTCCCGGTCCGCTATGCGCCGTCTCAGCAGGTCAGCGACGCGGAGGTAAGGCGGCTGCTCAGGCATATGGAAAATCTAGTCCACTAGCTCTAATCTAGTTAACTAGCCTTACGCGCAGTGATCCGGTGGCGACGGAGGAACGTCTTGTGCCCGCACGCAACGCCCGCGCCGAGCGCATGGCAGCTCGCCTCTCGGCTGCCGGCTTCACAACGCGCGTGACGCATCGGAACGACCACATCTGCATCGAGGTGGAAGCCCAGGAATCGGTCGCGGCTGAGTCGTGGCGCGAGCTCTTAGCGGTGCTGGACACAGCTGACCGCTTCGGCCTCGTCGTCAACGAGAGCGGCTGCACCGCGTGGGCCGACATCAACGAGGAAACCCCCGCGACAGACGCCACTGTCCGGGGGCACGGCCGTCAGCTGTAAGGAGCTGATCAGCGTGTTCGACCTTATCCGCCGTGCCGCCGCTTGGACCAGACGGCAATTAGTTCGCCCACCGGGACGGCACCGCCTGGTCACACCAGTGCAGTGCTCGACGACCACCAAGCCGGCGACTCCGCCGGCACCTCCCATGCCTCAGCCTCCGCTGTCTCCTCAGTGCGCGGAGCTGGCCCGGGCCGAAGAGATCGCTCTTGTCCGCCCGTACGTAATGGCCAGCGACGAGCGAGAACGGCTATGGAGGAAGTCGGACCACCATTCCTTCCCGCTCGGCCAGCTCCCCAACTTGGTGGGGGTGCACTGATGCCCATGCGCACCGGAGAGTCCGGGCAGTACTACTCCTCCGCCTGCCGAATGGGTGCCCACGGCGATTGCGGCGAGGCCAATGCCAGGGGCGCTCTCCGAGCCTCCCTGGTGACCTACGAAGCCTGCGGCTGCCCGTGCCACCGAAGCAAGGGGCATGAGTGCGACCGCGGGGAGGGGCGCTGATGGCGCGTCCACAGAACTCAGTCATCACCTTCGAGGTCACCACCGAGACGGTGAGGCGGGGAGACGTCGTCGCGATAGGCGGCTACTGGTTCGAGATCACGGACCTGACGGTCCTGCCCGGCCAGGCGAAGCGCCTGTGCTTCAGCTCAGGCGAATCGCTGACCTTGCACCCACGAACGCGACTGACCGTGCAACGACTCCTCAGGGACCGGTGATCAGCAGCTATGGGTATGCACTACCAAGCCATCGCAGACGACCTCCGGCTCCAGGTGCAGTCCGGTGCATTGGCAGTCGGCGCACGGTTGCCCTCGGAGACGAAGCTCGCGTCCCGGTACAGGGTGAGCGCACCTACGCTGAGGAGCGCTCTGGAGGTTCTTCAGGCGGAAGGTCTGGTCGAGAAGTTCCACGGCCGAGGGAACTACGTCCGTCGGCCCTGCGAGCGGATCACCTACCGCGGTGGTGAGCACTTCTCCGGCTTTCGCGCGGCGGCCGACGGTGCCCTGCAGGTCAGTTGCGAGATCCAGAAGGTGCAGGCATCCGGCGCCGTGTCGGCACTGCTCTGCGTGCGGCCTGGCACCCTGCTCACGGAGTACCTGTACCTCAGCCGCCGGGGAAACTGGCCGCAGAGCCTGGCCCGCGTATACGTCCCCTGCGACGTCGCGAAGCCCAGGGTTCCCCAAGGCAACCTGTCGCCGTGGGGCGACAGCGTCTGGGACCTACTCGCCGATGCAGGGGTACATGCGCTGTCCACCACCGAACGCATCACCGCCCGTGTGCCCAGTACCGAGGAGGCGAAGACTCTCCGCATCCCCGTGAAGGCACCAGTGATGGTGGTGGAGCGCACGTCCACGGACGCCGACGGCTGCGTGGTGGAAGCCGCGTACCTTCTGCTTCCCGGCGACCGCACCGAAGCCGTGTTCAGCACTCACGCGCGATGTGAGACGCCCGATGGCACTGACCCCACCCCCCGTCGACTGCCATGGGACACGGCCGACGGCAAGCCGTGCTTCCTGAGCACGGCTGCCGAGGGCGGTGTTCTGTCTCGAATCGCTGATGACGTCGAAGCGGAGCAGACGGACACCGCGGCCGAGGTCCTGGCCGGCGCGAAGACAGTGCTGGCCGATTCCCAAGCGGCCACCCACAAGCTGCGGTTCGCGCTCGCACGGGTCACCGAGTCCCTGGGGGACGTGCTGAGGGTCGCGCAGAGCCGGGGAGCACGTTTGCCGGCGCCGGACGACCCCGGACTGAGCGACGCAGGTGACAAGGCGGGAGACGCTGAATCGCCGACGGAGGTGGCCCCATGACCGTCCCGGCCACGGATCGGACGACGAGTACGGCAGCCGTGGAGTACTGCGGGTGCTGCACTGGGCACCGCACGATCTGGTGCCCGGATTGCTGCGGCTTCACCGGCTGCCACACATGTCGACAAACCCTCCGGGTTCCGTGCCCGGCATGCGCTGGCGGCACTCGGGAACGCATCCGCTGGTGATTCCACCGCGGGCGACAACGGCCCGCGACGCCCTTCGGTCCGGCTCTGCTCTGCAGAGCCGGACCGTTTCGCGTTCAGGGAAGGGTCTCGGCGTCGATGCGAGAAAAGATCAGATCGCTTTCACTGGTGACCGGCCCCCGCCAGCGGACGGGGGCGGAGGGGCCGTCGCGTAAGGCCCGCGGGTAGCTCTCCGCCGCGTAGTCATTGGCGAGCCGGTAGGTGTGGAAGCCGTGGTCCCGCATCGTGGCCAGCAGCTCTTCGGCGGAGTCACCCAGCTGCGCCATACGGTCGGGCGTGACCTCGATGGTGATCTCTGCGTCGGGCCGGAGCTGGTCGAGTAAGGGCACCATGCCGCGGACGACGCTTCCCTCGGCACCCTCCACGTCGATCTTGATCACCCGCGCGTTGGTGATCTCTGCCGGGGAGAGCATCTCCACCAGCGGCCGAGCCTCGATCCGGAAGGTGGCCTCAGCCCGGCCCGCGTACGGCACGATGCTGTTCGCCCCGAGGTTGTGGGAGCTGGCCAGGGCGAATGCCAACGTCTCCCGCTTGTCGGAGACGGCGGCATTCACGGCGCGGATGTTGCGGCACGCGTTGAGCTGAACTTGCCGCAGCAGGTTCTGGTGAGTGTCCGGAGAAGCCTCGATCGCGACGACCTGGCCCTCGTCTCCCACGAGGCGCGACGCCAGCACGCTGAAGTACCCGATGTTGGCGCCAACATCGATGAACGTGTCGCCGGGCCGGAGTTGGCGCCGGAGCCAGTACGTCATGTGCGGCTCCCACACGCCGAACATGTAGATGTAGCGCTGGATGAGGTCGCTGGTGAGCACCTCGAACCTGGCGCCAAACTGAGCGTCGATCATTCGACGTCGCGGGTGATCGCGTAAGCGTTGATTCAGGTACTGGGCCAGCCCCTTGGACGCCAGATAAGGCAGATCACTCATATATCGGCGCGCAAGTTTGACGAGCAAGTCCGAAGGTCGGTGTCGCTCTAAGTAGGGCATGCTCGCGACCGTACGAGTCCGCTGGGGCTCCAGCAACACGCGTACCTGCCCCCCTCAGGGCTGAGCTCTCCGGCCGCCCGAACGAAGCGACGGTGGGGACCGGCCGATTACAGCCAGTCCCCACGTACGGCGGACGACGCCAGGTAGCGTCGGCCGCCGCGCTCGCATCGCTTAGCCCAGCCCGTTGTCCCACACGCGCCGCGGGCCCGCGAATGTGTTGCCCTTGCTCGTCTGGACATAATTTCCCCTGTGCGGCCAACGCACAGCACGCAGCCGTTGACGCATTTAATAAGAATGGACTCAATGCTGATGGAAAATACTTCGCCCCACGAGGAAAGGAGATTTGCCCGTGATTCCATTACGGACTTTCAGGGGATCGCTCAAGGCATCTTGGATGCCGCGGAGGAATCGTGCGGAGTTGAAGCTCTTGAGCGAGACCTGGAGCGCGCACTTGCGGTACTGCAGCGAAACGCAGACCTGAGGCCTCAATTTGAGACGGAGCTCATTTCCCTGATTGATTCGATTAGGGAAGGCGTTGTCGAGCTGGTCTCCTTTGTCATGCATGAGTTGCGCTGGCAGGCCGTGGAGGAGGGGATCAGGAGCAGGATTTCTGACCCCAGGGCGAACGTCAGCGACCTCCGACTCTACGAAGCAATGCTGGATGCATTCTCCGATTCATGGCGTGACCGCGATCTTTATGTAAGGTTTGATCGCTAGGTCACGAAATGCAGCCCCGCCAGGTCCGGCTGGCAGGCTGCATTGCCGTCTGGCGGCAGTAGTCAACAGCAGCTCACGGCGCTAAATCGAGTCCGAGCATGCGGATGGCGTTGCCGCGCAGCAGTTTGTGGATGGTTTCGGTATCCAGGCCCTTCACATGGTCGAGGGCGACCTGTCTGGTGTGGGGCCAAGTGGAGTCGACGTGGGGGTAGTCGGTCTCGAAGGTGGCGTTGTCGCGGCCCACCACGTCGAGCGAGGCGATGCCATGTTTGTCGCGGAAGAAGCAGCAGTAGACCTGCCGGTAGTAGTAGGTGGAGGGCGGCTCGGGAATCAGCTCGCGCACGCCACCCCAGGCGCGGTGCTCAAGCCACACATCGTCGGCGCGCTCCAGGGCGTACGGGATCCATCCCATCTGCCCTTCGCTGTAGGCGAGTTTGAGGCGAGGGAAGCGGACAAGGACGCCACTGAAGAGGAAATCCATCATCGACGCCATAGCGTTGTTGAAGCTCAACGCGGCCTGCACGGCGGGTGGGGCATCCGGTGACGCAGCCGGCATCTGGGACGACGACCCGATGTGCATGTTGACCACCGTTCCGGTCTCCTCGCAGACCGCGAAGAACGGATCCCAGTAACCGGAGTGGATCGAGGGTAGCCCGAGGTGCGTCGGTATTTCGCTGAAGGTCACGGCCCGTACGCCGCGCGCCGCGTTTCGCCGGATCTCCTCGGCGGCAAGTCCAACATCCCAGAGCGGAATCAGACACAGCGGGATCAGCCGACCGCCGCTGTCTCCACACCACTCCTCGACCATCCAGTCGTTGTAGGCCCGCACGCAAGCGAGGGCGACCTCCTTGTCGTGGGCTTCGGCGAAGGTCTGACCGCAGAACCGCGGGAAGGTCGGGAAGCAGAGTGACGCCTCCACGTGGTTGAGATCCATGTCTTCCAGTCGCGCCTTCGGGTCCCAACAGCCACGCCGCATCTGTTCGCGGGTGATGCCGTCGAGAGTCATTTCCTCGCGGGAGAAGCCCACCGCAGCGATGATCCGCTTGTACGGGAAGAACAGTCCCTCGTACTGCCACCAGTCGGTGCGCTGCCCGTTCGGGTCCGTGGTGAACCTGTACTTACCGCCGACGTACTGGAGCTCGCCGATGCCGGCGGTGAGCGGCTTTGGTCCCCGCTCTCGATACTTGCTCGGGAGCCACGTCTCGAACAGATGGGCGGGCTCGATTACGTGATCGTCCACGCTGATGATCAGCGGCAGGTCCTTAGCGACAACCTCATTGCTGACCATGACGCTCCTTTTCCACGGGCTGCCCATCCCGGCAACCTGACGGTCCGTCAGACGCGAGCCTATGGGCTGGCCCATGCCCCGGCAAGGATGGTTTGAGGACTGAAGCGGCCAAGGTTGAGGCGTCTCAGCAAAGCGGAAGCGCCCGCGAGATCAGCGACCTAGCCTCGATGGCTCGACGATCTCCGGGAGGTGCCGAGTGCACGGACAAGAGCAAAAGCTAGCGATGACGATTGCGGGGCTCCTGCTGGTGGGCGGAGTGCTGATCAGCCAGGCGCTGATAGGGGCGTGGGCAACGTTCTCTGTCAGCGCCTCGATCATCCCGTGCATGTACGCGGGTCCGCAGGTGGCCCACGAACTGGCCGTGCGGCGGTTCGCGCGTCGGCTTCGACGGTGGCCTGGGCGACGTCCCATGCCGTGAGCGCGACCGAAAGACAGCGGGTGTAGCCTCGGCCCGACACCTAAGATCCTCTAGACATCTTTATGAGTGCCGCGTCTGGGGGAGTGCGTGGGGGCCGCAGAACAACTGGTCACGGTCGCCGCCGTGGTGCTCGGCGCGCTGACCACCCACCTGACGAACGCTCTGGCGGAACGCCGGCGCAAGCAGCACCAGCTACTGACTCGGTGGGACGACAGGAAGCTCGACGCCTACGCCGGCTACGTCGACAGGATCAGGGAGAGCGTGTTCCTGGCCGTCGAGCTCTACGAGCACCGAGAAGGGCTCCGGGAGAGCGAACGGAGCGAATCCGAGATCAAGGCCAGCATGGCGGAGGCGGGACGTCTCCGCGGGCGTGCCTTCGAGCGGGTCATGCTGCTGGCGGGGGACGACGTTGTTGAGGCTGCTCACGAGCTGAACTCGGTGACACTCGACGTCGACTGGCAAGCCATGGGGAAGATCACCGGAAGCCTCGAGGAATGGCGCGCGCGAAACAGGGCGGTGTTTGGGGCGATCAACGCCTTCCACGATGCCGCCCGGACCGACCTCGGGGTCACCGGCAGCGTCACGGGCGACCAGCACCCCGAGCGGGATCTACTCCTGCCCCCTGCCTAGTCGGGCCTCGGTCCACTCCACGATGAGCTGGCGGCACCGCCGCGCGCGGTCTGCTAGGTCGCCGTGTGTGGCAGATAGCTCGGCCAGGTAGTGGAGCACGTCGGTGACGGTGTCGTGGTCCGGGTCTTCTGAGAGAAACTCTTCCGCTGCCGCCGCGACGTCGTTTTCCGGTTCGAGGAGCAGCCCACGGAACAGTCCGAACAACCCCCAAGCGTCCTCCTCGGGTGATGGCATCGGAGAGATGAGTAGTTCGGTCCACCGCTCCATGCATGCCGCGGGCCCTGATTCCAAGGTGTCCAGCATGATCTTCTCGAACAGAAAATCGCTATCACAGGGTGTGGCGGCGGCGGCCTGCTCAAGATCTTCACGTGCCTGTGCGTAGTGGCCCGCTTGTCGGCGAGCGATGCCTCGCAAACCAAGGATCCAGGTGTTGGGGTCGATGTCCAGGGCAGCGGTGAAGTCGGTGATGGCCTGGAGATAGCGCCCAGCCTGCCGGTGGGCCTCTCCTCGTTCAGCGTGGGCCCAGGCCCAGGTGGGGTCAAGGTTGGTGGCGGCGGTGAGGTCGGTGATGGCTTGGTCGTAGTTCCCGATCTGCCGGTGGGCTTCTCCCCGTGAGGCCAAGGCCCAGTCGCAGGTGGGGTCAAGGTTGATGGCGGCGGTGAGGTCGGTGATGGCTTGGTCGTAGTTCCCGGCCTGGCGGTGGGCTTGTCCCCGTGAGCCGTGGGCCCAGGCGTAGGTGGGTCGCAGATTGATGGCGGCGGTGAGGTCGGTGATGGCTTGGTCGTAGTTCCCCGCCTGGCGGTGGGCTTCTCCCCGTGAGGCCAAGGCCCAGTCGCAGGTGGGGTCGATGTTGATGGCGGCGGTGAGGTCGGTGATGGCTTGGTCGTAGTTCCCGGCCTGGCGGTGGGCTTGTCCCCGTTGAGCGTGGGCCCAGGCGTCGTGGGGTTCGGTGTCCAGGTGGGCGGTGAGGTCGGTGATGGCTTGGTCGTAGTGCCCAGCTGCGAGGTGGGCTTGTCCCCGTGAGCGGAGAGCCCAGTTGCAGGTGGGGTCGATGTTGATGGCGGCGGTGAGGTCGGTGATGGCCTGCTCGTAGTGCCCAGCAGCGAGGTGGGCTCGTCCCCGTTGGCCGTGGGCCCAGGCGTAGGTGGGTCGCAGATTGATGGCGGCGGTGAGGTCGGTGATGGCCTGGTCGTAGTTCCCGGCCTGGCGGTGGGCTTGGCCCCGTTGAGCGTGGGCCCAGGCGTAGGTGGGGTCGATGTTGATGGCGGCGGTGAGGTCGGTGATGGCCTGGTCGTAGTTCCCGGTCTGCCGGTGGGCTTGTCCCCGTGAGCCGAGCGCCCAGGCGTCGTTGGGGTCGATGTTGATGGCGGCGGTGAGGTCGGTGATGGCCTGGTCGTAGTTCCCGGTCTGCCGGTGGGCCTCTCCCCGTGAGCCGAGGATCCAGGCGTCGTCGGGGGCGTGGATGTTGACGGCGGCGGTGAGGTCGGTGATGGCCTGGTCGTAGTTTCCGGCCTGCCGGTGGGCCTCTCCCCGTAGTGCTTGAGTCCAGGCGTAGGTGGGGTTGAGGTTGAGGGCAGCGGTGAGGTCGGTGATGGCCTGGTCGTAGTTCCCAGTCTGCCGGTGGGCTTCTCCACGTTGACCGTGGGTCCAGGCGTCGTTGGGGTCGATGTTCAGGGCAGTGGTGAGGTCGCTGATGGCCTGGTCATGGTGGCCGAGCTGCTGGCGGGCTGCGCCTCGGTAGGCCCAGGCACGGGTGTTGCGGGGGTCGGTGGCTATGGCACGGTCCAGTTCGTAGATCGCTTCCTCATCGCGATCAACGCGGTAGAGGTACTCGCCGCGATAGGTGTAGGACCAAGCCCGGGAAGTGGTGCTCAGGTGGCCGTGAGACAGCAGTGCGGCAAGAAAAGGCAGGACGGGCTCATCGTTGGCGACCGCGTTTTGGAGGCGGTTGGCCCAACATAGGAGGGCAGAGTCGGTGGTGTCGTCGGCTGCTTGTTGGAAGGAATCGGTCCACTGCCGCAGAGTGTCAGTGTCCGTGCCAGCGGCATGGACCGCCTGCTCCAGCGCGGGTGCCAGCTGGCCTGCCGGGTGTGCACACAGCAGGTGGTAAGTCTCATCCAAGCGGTGGCGACGCCATCGGGGATTGCTCCACCGCTTACTCTCGATGAGGTCCTGTTCAGCGGCTGTCCGCCAGGTGGCGTGCGTGTCGGCGAGCCGGTGGTGTGCAGCGGTCCAACGCTGTGGGGAACGGGTCCGCTGCTGGCGCACCATGCTTGCGCGCACTACTGCGTGGTACTGCTTGAAGCCGCCGCGGCCGGTGACAAACGGTTGCCCGCACAGCCAGCTCCATAGTCCTTGCGCCTCTTGTGGTGCGGCGGCAGCGAAGACGTCTTCGTTCAGCTGGGGGGCCAGCGCGCACGCGAGGACCGTCTCACGCTGTCGAGGGTCTGTTATCCACTGCACGAAGCGTTCGACCGCTGCATCGACCACGTCGCCGTCCGCGTCCACGTCCTCAGCGGCGCCGAGCGGGGCAAGAGAGAGAAGCTGCACTAGCAGCGGCAGCCCCATCGACAGCTGCAGGACCGCTTCCACCACCCCTGGTTCTGTCACGCCTCGGCTGGCTAGCAGCTCCCGCGTCTCCGCCTCGGTGAACACCTCCAGTGGCACGTCTGCCACCAACGCCCGCAGATGCGCCCACTCCCGTTCCGCGAGTTCGTCACGCCCTGCCAGTACCACCATCACGTTGACCGGCACCGGCCCAAACGAGTCCGCGAGTAGATCCCGCAGCCACCCGTCCAGGGAGCGGCCAGTCTGCTCCCAGGTATCGAAGAACAGCACCACCCATGGGTACCGCCCACACAGCCGGCCCAGCTCAGAGACAAACGCCCGGCTTCCTCCGACCGCGTCGCCCCCGCGCCCCCGCCGTCCCCGGGACCGAACCCCGGCCCGCAGTCGATCCAGTCCCTGGGCCGCGGTATCCGGGTTCGCCATCGCGGTCACTACCCCAGCTCCCGGGATCAGCGACGCCGCGCCCAGCGCGGCCTGCGATACAACCCGGCTCGAAACCGACGCCTCGCCCTCAGCCGCTGAGCCACTTTGCGTCGGTACTGGCTCGGCAGCCACTTCCTGCTCCCGCCGGTACTGCTCGACTGCCCGGTCGAACTCTTTGAGCGGGCCCGCCTGCTCTGCCAACTGCCGAGCCAGCTCCACCAGGGCCTGCTGCACTCCGTGGACGTCGTTCTCATCCACCACTGCAGTTACCGCGCCCGCCCGCCGCGCCACCTCCTGCCATTGCCTCAGCAAGGTGGACTTGCCTACGCCGCCCACTCCACGCACGTGAAACAGGAACTCAGCAGGATCCCGCTCCGACTCCGGGTCCTTCGCCAAGTTCTCCGCGAACAGCGACAACTGCGTCCGCCGGCCGACAAACTTCGCCTGCGCGCGCTGCCGGATCAGCTCGCCACGTGACCTGCCCTGCCGTCCATGCCCCGACATGCCTCACCCCCCTGACTCCCGGCTCGCCGAGCCCATCAGCCGGAACCGGTTCAGCCAGCAATACCGCCACACACCACGGTACGGAGGACGCCATACGTATGCAGTCCTGTTCGCAAGGTCCGCTGAGGGAGGGCGCATAGCCCTATGTATCTGCCTGAGCCTGATCGGGCGTACAGGGCCGACCATCGTGGCGGTGGCCAACCTCCGGCCAGGCGTCCCCGCCGGAACCATGTGCCCCGCGAGCCCTCCCCACGTCGCCGCAGGTAGTGCGACGCGGGGAGGCTTGCCCGAGCGGCCTAAGGGAACGGTCTTGAAAACCGTCGTGGCAGCGATGTCACCGAGGGTTCAAATCCCTCAGCCTCC